>DMXI01000134.1 GCA_003483885.1 Microscillaceae bacterium | reverse complement strand
AATATTTAAGTTTTTTGAATTAGAATAATGACTGTTGTGAAGTATTTGATGTAAATATAAATGAGCAAACGCTAATATTAATAGCATAATTTCTAAAAACGTAAAAGCCTAATCACCCAAAAAGCCATTAGATGCCTCAATAGAGTAATTTTATACTACAAAAACGTATAAGTCTATGTCCAAAAAGCAACACCTTTTTTTATTGATTAAGTCATTATCAAAGGCCGAAAAGCGCTATTTCAAGCTATTTGTAGCCCATCAAAAGGGAGGAGATGCCAAAAACAATAACTATTTACGGTTATTTGAGGCCATAGACCAACAAACTGTGTATGACGAACAAGCCATCAAGCAAAAATTTGCCGGCCAGGCTTTTATCAAGCAGCTCCACGTAACTAAAAACTACCTCAATCAATTGATTCTCAAAAGCTTGCGTAACTTTCACACCAAACTATCCAAAGAGGCTGAGTTGCGTGATTTGCTTCGAGATGTAGAAATATTATTTCATAAAGAGTTGTATGATCAATGTCGTCATGTACTAGACAAAGCACACCAATTGGCCACTACCTATGAAAAACTCCCCGTATTAGTTGAAATTAATGATTGGAAAAGGCGATTATGCCTGGCTACATCGTTGAGCATCAATACCCAGAAACCTTTGGATGCGTTGATTCAGGAGAATAAAGTGGTGGTTCAGAAGTTAAATCATCTCAATCATTATTGGGATTGGTCCATCCACTTGATTACGCGCTTGAGTAAAGCCTCAGAAGCCTCTCTCTTTTTACAAAATGAATGGTTTAGTGATGCTCAAAAAGCCGACACTATCCAAGCCAAAAAACTCTATCATCATAGTTTGATGGCTTATTATGTAATGATCGAAAAAGATTATGAAAAAGCCATTGAAATAGTAGATCAGTTAGTCGAGATACTAGAAGCTCAACCAGACCACATCGTAGAAGATTTGAGTGCCTATTTGACTTTACTAAATAACAAAGTAGGGTTATTACTAGATAAAAAAGCGTACGATTTAATTCCTGAGGTGCTGCATAAAATTAGGGATGCCCCCGCCAAATACCAGATTAAAGAGCTAACCGCAAAAAACTTAAAGGTGCAATTGCACACCTACAATGTAGAACTGGAAATGTACAGAGATGCTCATTTACATTCGCAAGGCATAGGGCTCATTCCTACCATTGAAGCCTTTTTAAAGCAACATGAACCAAGAGTACCCAAAGATTATTTACTAAGTTTTTATTACCAATTTGCTTATTTATACTTCAAAAACCACCAATGCCACGAGGCGCTCAAATGGCTTAATAAAATACTCAATGTCCGCTGGGAAACGGCACGAGAAGATTTAGAGACGTATGCTCGTTTTCTCAACCTGATCATCCACTTTGAACTAGGTAATATCTTGGTGCTTAAATATGCCGTAGAATCTTGCCGTAGGTTTTTAAAAAAGCGAAAACAAACCACACAACCCTTTGAAAAAAAAATATTGGGCTTTTTTGCTAAAATATGCGTACATCCTCCAGCCGAATATCCTGGTTTTTTTGTTCAACTAAAACAAGAGTTATTTACGGCACATACCCCGCAAGAGCGTTCTCGCCATCTGGATTACCTCGATTTTGAGGCTTGGATCGACGAAAAATGTTCCAAGCACCGCTAAATTGCCACTGCCAAGGTAGCAATGCTTATTTTAACTGCTCCTGCCTGTAAAATTGATTGGGCACAAGCCTCTAAGGTAGATCCAGTAGTGACTACATCGTCTACCAGTAATACATGTTTACCCTTGACTATTTCAGGAGCCACTACTTCAAAAATATTTTCTACGTTTTGCCAGCGTTCCATCCGTCCTTTTTTAGTTTGGGTTTTGGTCGCCTTATTTCTCACCAAGGCAGTACTATGCCAAGGGATTGCCGTCGTTGCGGACAATCCTTCTGCAAAACAATCACTTTGATTAAAGCCTCGCTTGCGGCGCTTGGCCTTATGCAGAGGAATGGGGAGTATTACTTGAAAAACTTCCTCTTTTGCAGCTTCATCAGCGTCTAGTTTGGCCAATCCAGCATCCACCAGTAGCTGCCCGTACCATTTGCCTAGCATTACCCCAATTTCCTGATTACCATTATATTTTAAATCGTGTAGAATCTTTTGCACTTTCCCGCCTTTGGTAAACTTCAAATAAGCAAAAGCATACTCAATGGGGAGTTTGCCCCAAAAACGTTGTGATAAAATGTTTTGACGATGCAAATGATAATCGGTAATAGGGAGGTCATATCTGCATTGAGTACATATTTGGGCTTCGCCTTTGAGAAGCGATTCATTACAACAAACACAAAACTCTGGAAAAATCAAGGATAAGAAGTCTCCAAAAAGCGTATTGGCTAGTTTTTTCATCGTGAGAGAATATTTGCTGGGTTTTGAGAATTTTCAAAATCAAATCTTTAATTTTGACCATACTACTAGACATTTTTTGTTTGTGGAGACACAAACGAAGGCGATTGCGCCGTTGGCCGTGTCCTCCTGGCCAACTTTAGCCAAAATGTCTAGTAGTATGAATTTGACAAAACTCTATTGAAGAAGACGCAATTGAGATATACAAATGCTTGAACAACAAAACCTTATATTGAACAAAGCCCAGGTAAACCAAAAAATTACCCGGATAGCTTACCAAATTTACGAAAATAATTTTCAGGAAGATGATATAGTTTTCGCTGGAGTTTGGCAAAGTGGTTACTTGTTTGCCAAAATGTTAGAAAACGCCTATACCAAAATTACTGACCGTCCTCCCAAAATGGTTAAAGTAAACCTTAATAAACAGACACCTACTCAGGGCGAAGTAAGTCTTGATTGTAAACCAGAAGATTTAGTCAATAAAACGGTCATATTGATAGATGATGTATTGAGTACTGGGCGTACCCTGGCTTACAGTCTCAAGCCCTTTTTTGATATTCGATTAGATAAACTACAAGTGGCAGTATTGGTAGACCGTAGTCACAAAAAATTTCCAGTAGCAGCCGATTATGTAGGGTATGAGTTATCAACCACGCTCAAAGAACACATTACTGCCGAACTGGAAGATGAAGCTACTTTTGGCGTATATCTAAGCTAATAACCCAAAGTGAATCATCGAAATCTTAAGAAATATTTTCCTCTAGGTTGAGCGTTTCTTTTAAAAAGTGGATCATGGCTTGCTCCGGTGCACCCAATTCATCTTCTTGCGAAGCCTCTGCAAACAGATAAATCGTATCTAAAATATTGTCTTTTTGTTCGGGATAATGAATAAGATGGGCACGCAATGCATCCAGAAAATCACCTTTCCAGGTTTCCTGATGATGGATGAGGTATTCTAGCTCTTCGCCAAAAATTTTGGAGAGCGCAGTCGCTTTTTGTGGTGCATAGCCATCCTCCAAAAAAATGTTTCCTACACTTTTTGCCAAACGATCAATATAGACCTTCTCTTCCTCGTCTAACACCCCGTCGCAAAGTACTACCAATGCCGTGGGAAAAAACTCCACCAGCAAAGTAAATTGATGAATATCCAGGTTAGCAGGGCGGTTTTTAAAATAAAGCTGGAATAATTCATTTACAGCATTTGAACTCATATAGTGATCTCAATGTACAACCATGAACATCATAATTCTCCTCGATATTTTTTATTCATGATAACGTTGAAGGATCAACATAAACTACAGAAGTCAGCGGGACTTCTGGCGTATTTATCGAAACCGATCATTCATTAGTAGGCTCTACTTTGTTTGACCGTTTTCTGGCGTTTTTCGTAATTCTTAAATTTAATAATTCTACAAACAGCGAAAATGCCATTGCAAAATAAACATATCCTTTAGGTACTTCTACTTCTTCAAATTTGACTACGGCAGCCTTAATTTCTGTTTTCTTTGCATCTTCCTGACCGGTTTTTTTGGCGCCATTCGATTTCTTAGAATGTTCCTCTTCGTAGTGTTTTTCAGCAAGCTCAATTTTTTCAGGGCTGGCATCTGGTAAGTACTCAACCGATTCTGCCAACAACAACATTCCGATCATCAATAAAAAAGACAGTGCTAATACTTTTACAGTAGGATTGGCATTTACAAAGCGACTAATGCCTCCTGCAAAACCCATCATAATAATAGATGAAATAACTACCGCAATAATCATGATCTCGACATGATCGGCCAAACCTACCGCCGTCAAAACAGAGTCAAACGAAAATACAATATTCAACAAAACAATGGAGAAAATAACCCGTGAGAAAGACACTTTCTTTCCTTCACCACCTTCATCTTCGGCCCCTCCAGTCATTTTATGGTGAATTTCTTTAGTACTACTATAAATCAAAAATATGCCTCCCAGTGCTAAAATCAACCCTTTTTCACTTACTTGGTAATAAGTGCCATTGAAAGTAAAAGCAATCAAAGCATCGTGTAGTTGAATAATCCACGAAATAGCGAGTAGTAACAAAATTCGGGGAATAAGGGCCAGGGTTAGACCTATATTGCGGGCACGAGGTTGTTGTTCTTCGGGAAGTTTGCCTGAGACAATTGAAATAAATACCACATTATCTACTCCCAGTATAATCTCCATAACAGTTAAAGTGATTAAACTTATAATGGCTTCCGTGGTAAGTAAATGCTCCATAATAGAATTGCTAGATCAGTTTGTTGATTTGTTGAATTAGTTTGTACTTGGTCAAAAATGCCACTGTGTAAGGATCAAAGGTAATAAATCTGAACTAACAATGTAAATAATCAAAATTAAAAAACAGTTAGTTAGATAAAATACATATTTTTGCGAAGCAGGCTAATATTGTAATATGCTATTAGCCAAAAATCTAGCCAATTGAGGAATACATATACGAGGGCTTACTTCTTGCAAAACTATTCTTCTCTATAATTCATCAAAAAGTTTAACCTAATTATTCTAAAAAAATGGCAAATAAGCTACACGAATTATTGGCGGTTGAGCAAGACCGCAAACACAAGTCAAACCAAGCCATAGGCGAAGCTAAAAACACATTTACCAAAAAGGAGGCTTATTTTGACGGAATGATCAAACGTTATGTATCCTTAGAAGAAGATTCTGAGCAGATTCCAGATGAAAACAAGGAAATTGTAAACACCGTCAAAGAAAAGTTAGATTCTGCACTAGAGGCCATTGTGGCGGGTATTGATGCTCATTTGTCTAAGGAAGAAACCAATGCATCTAACGTAGCAAGAGCTGAGCTGGTAGTAGGCGAAACCAATTTTGGGACTTTCTCTGCCACGTCTTTGTTGGCATTGGAGGCGCACCTTTCCAAAATCAAGGAAATGTACCAAGCCATACCTACACTTGATCACACCAAAAAATGGGAGTTTGATTCTCAAAAAGGGGTATATAAAACCGACGAAGAAGTAAAATTTAGAAGTGTAAAGCGCCCCAAGGTAATTGTAAAATACGAAGCCACCGAAAAGCACCCCGCTCAAACTGAGTTGCTTTACCTTGACTTTCAGGTAGGTAAATACGAAACGACTTATTTTTCGGGTAAAATCACCGTTTCTCAGAAGAAAACTTTGATCCAGCGTTTAGATGAGTTGATTGAGACGGTAAAAACAGCCCGGGCTAAGGCCAATAATGTAGATGTAAACAACGTAAAATTGGCGCGCAATATCTTCGATTATTTGCACCAAGACGTGTTTTAATAGAATCTGTCAAAAATATTTTTGTGATTTCATTTATCGAGGCTCAACCATTGGTTGGGCTTTTTTTATGGTACGAGCCTTTGCTCTATCCAGCCTTTGCCACTTTGGGCGTATCTTGCTCTTTGGTGCTGTACCCTATCCAGTTTTAAGACGTCTAATTGATGGGGGATTACCTGAATGGCTAGAAAGTGAAGATGTTCCCCATGAGTAATATCACCTGCATCGTTTTCTAAAACACTGCCAGGAGCTTGGCTCGTGGTATAATCTAGGAGTGATGGCGATGAGCGTACCTGATGCAAATAAGTAGCATATTCTTGGTGGTTTTCATCAATTAAGTGAGCTTCTCCTTGTACCCTTACCTGAAGTTTTTGCTTAGGGTGATAAAATAGGGCCGAAACCTGATTATTTTTTTGAATTTGCGCTACTTTGAGGCTACGGGCATCAGTAAAAACCAATATTTGCAACGCTTTATCGACTCCACGACTTACTACCGTGCGTGCTTCTGGATACGCTTCTCCAAATGTAACCAATGTAAAATACCTAAAAGGGTGTTTTTTATCTACATTACTACGAGAAAATGCGTCTTTTGCCTCAGTTAAAAGTTCCATCATATGAGTTGGGGAGCATTAAATTATTTGAGCCTTCACTTGCTCGATTTCTTCTACTACATCAATTTGCTTTTGTAAACTCTCTAATTGACGCAATAGTTTGCGTAAAAAGGCCTGATGAGCTTCAGAAGTAGGGTGAAAGGAGCGGTGTTTCAACGATTGTTGGACCTTTTTCCACTGTTTGAGAAATTGAATCGTATCTTCTTGCATAAAAACCTGCGTGAATTTTTCCCAAATATAATCTTCTGCTACTTGATTAGGGTGGATCATATCTGGTTTAAAGAAACGGTAATCACGTAAGTCATCCAACATAAGCTCGTAAGCAGGAAAGTACACTACGTTTTCAAATTGTTCTGTAATCTGATGACAAGCCACCCGCAAAATAGATTTACTTACTTGATTGGCGGGCAGTGTATCTTTAATATGCCTTACCGGGCTTACAGTAAGTACTATTTTTATTTGTGGATTGATCGTCTGAAGGGTTTGATTTAGTGCCGAGAAACCTTCTGTAATTTCTTCAATGGTAAGCAGTCTTTTCTCGAAATGTTTTTGAGGCACTTTATGGCAGTTGGCTACCAATTGTTGGTTATTCAGACGAAAATAGCCATAAGCGGTGCCAAAAGTCAGCATCAGTACTTGAGTAGATTGCAAAAACTGATGAGCTTGTTCAATCTTTTGCTGGATTTTATCTTTCAATACATCCGCAGTATTTGCCCAAAGTTCCGAATGTGTGTCGTAATGGTACCAAACTCCTTGACTTAACACCAAGTCTTGGTCTTGTACCAAAGGTAACGATATGATATTGTGAAGTAATTTGTAAAGCGATAAAGGGTTGAAGATCACCCCAAAAGGATTGACTAGAGACTGGAATTTATGCGCTTGTAGCCTTTGCCCCATGGTATTGGCAAAACAAGACCCCAAGCTCAATACTGGAGTTTGTAAACTGATGTCAAAAGGGGAGGAGGGAAGGTGAAATGTGGTACGAAACTGATCCATATGGGTAGTGCTAAAGCAACAAAAGCACCCCGGAGAGTGCTTCTGTTATATATGAAATTCGTATAGTGCTTATTCAGAAACTACTACTTTGAATTTTATCGTGTGTTTTACTTCACGGTGCAAATCAATTGTAGCTTCGTATTCGCCCAAAGTTTTCACAGACTTGCTGTCAAAAGAAATCTTACGGCGATCGATGTTTGCATACTCCTCATTTTCTTTAGCCAAAGCAGCTGCCAATTGAGTAGTAGTAACCGAACCAAAGATTTTGCCGCTTTCGCTGGCCTTGGCAGGAATCTCCAATACCAAATCTCCAATTCTTTCGGCCAAAGCAATCGCATCACTTTTTACTTTTTCAGCTTTGTGAGCAGCTTGCTTTAGGTTTTCTGCCAATACTTTTTTAGCAGATTTAGTAGCCTGAATAGCCAAACCCTGAGGAATCAGGTAATTGCGTCCGTAACCTGGCTTTACCGTTACAATATCGTTTTTATATCCAAGCCCTTGTATATCGTCTTTTAAAATTACTTCCATCTCTTTTTAAACGTTTAATATTGTTTGGGTTGCGTTTATTTTAACGAGTCGGTTACGTAAGGAAGCAAAGCCAAGTGACGGGCTCTTTTTACCGCCTGGGCTATTTTGCGCTGATATTTCAGACTCGTACCAGTAATTCTTCGAGGAAGAATCTTACCTTGATCATTCACAAACTTCAACAAGAAGTTAGGATCTTTATAATCAATATACTTGATACCGTTCTTTTTGAATCGGCAATATTTCTTCCGGTTTTCGTTGGTATGAACAGGCTCGTTCATCAACGTCATATTGTTTCTTCTATTCCGCTGTTGCTGTCTCATCTACTTTAGTTTCTGATAATTTTCTACGTTTCTTTTCATTGTATGCTACTGCGTGCTTGTCTAAAGCAATGCACAAGTGACGCAT
>DMXI01000102.1 GCA_003483885.1 Microscillaceae bacterium | reverse complement strand
ATTACTTTATTATACAGACCAAATTGGCAAACTCAATTCGCATATTGACAATCCTTCAGGATACGATTATGTGAATACCCTCATAGAAGCTGTAGATGATGGGAAGGTTCCTCCCGCCACCTCTAAGGAATACATTCAATACATGGCCTGCGACTTTCAGAATATGCACGATGAACGTATTAAACACCCACTTACTTTTATAGAAATGAGCGGGGAGATTTTCCAGGATACTTACACCAAAACGTTGGATGAAATGCCTCACAAGTTTAGGAGGTACCTTTTCGAAAACCCTAACCGTAAGTATATTTTTTTGACGGTAGATTACAACATGGGGGGCAATTACAAACAAAAAAAGCATTTTGAATTCCTGCTTAAGTTTTTGGCCCAAAATGGCACTCTGGAAACCGTAGAAGGTATTGTGCTTATCATTGCCAAGTGGGATGGTAAACCAGAAGATATAGAAGCGGAAGCCAATATGTTTCTACAACGTAGCTACCTCAGTCTCATTAATTTATGTGAAGAATTTGTACAGGAGTTTGATTTAAGCTTTCATGTATACAAGTTTAGCCTAGGAGATTTTGAAGCCAATGGTATGCGCTACCAATATGTGCCAGATGATTCGGAAGAAATATATCATTTATTGTGTGAAACTACCACTGCCATAGAAAAATCAGGTAAAAAAAAGAAAAAAAAGCGTCGTTTTTGGTAATCTAAGTATCCTTGTTAGTAGTACCTTGTAAAAAACCGAAGACCTAAGATTGACTATGGAATTTAACAATATTGAAAATGAACAACGACCTGCCATTGCGGTATGGGGTACCAAAAGAGGAAAACAGACTTTTTTTACAGATAAACTGGTAGATAAGGCCGAAGTAGATCAGTATTTGACTGACGTAAGAACACCTATTCAGTTTACCAGTACTAAACTTGACTTTTATTCTTTTGAACAAACTGCTCAATACCAATGCTTTACCGCTTATCGCACTATTTTAGATTGGGTCAATCGTCCTGGTTATTATGCAGTTTCGTTGCTATTGCCTACTGGATACAAATTATCCGATAACCCATTATCGGTACTCGATGCCATGCGTGATACCTATTGGGAGAAATACATCGAGCAAACTTCGGTAGGCTGCGGTATCAAAAAAGAAACTTCCGAGGCTGCTTATTTCTTTATTGAGGAAGTAAAACAGGCCAAACTCACTCTAAAGCGTGGGGGTAATACCGCCTTGGGCTCCCAAAAAATCATTTTTCGCTACTCAAATCAGGATACACTCAAAGATTTTTTTGAAAAATATGCCCATCCCAAGTTTCACTCTTATCAAACCATTTATTTACTACCCGAAAGTAGTAGCCTCACTAGTAGCTTAGATGCATTGGTAGGAATTGACTTGAATAATTTGGGGAAGGTGTACGAGGTAACCATTCATGTACACGATGAAAATTCAGAACAAAAACAACTCACAGGTGCTACGATAAAGGTCTTGAAAAATGATGCGGTTATCCTTGAGAAAGTGTTTGAGCAACCCATAGTATTTCAATTGGAAATGTCTGAAGAGGATGATATTCGTTATATCGCTAGCAAAAAGAATTATGAGCCATTCAATAGTATTCGTAAAGACCAGTTTGAAAGGGCACATTATGAAAAGAAAGAAAAAGAGGGTACCGTTTACCTAGCCATTCCTTTAGTTATGACTCCGGAAGCAAAGGAGAGCATACGTACCCAAAGGCAAGCCCCAAAAAAGTCAGAAAAACCCGTCGAGCAAACGCAAAAGGGTACATCTAAAACACGACACAAACAAGGAAGGAAAACACAACAAAAGCATCATACATCCAAAGGAAAGAATATCAAAATACACGAAGGACGCGAAATCGACCTATCATATAGAGGACAAGACAACAAGAATGAAAGAAAAAGAAGAAACAAAGTCAAAAACCAATCTAACTTTTTAAAAAAGTATAGAAAACTCATAGGTCTTATTTTGCTATTAGTTGTGATTATAGCAGTTGTATTCAGATTTTCTGGAGGGAGGCACACCAACGCTGTTAAGGATTGGAAAACTAAAACTGAAGAAATAAAAAAACTCGCCGAACCGATCACAAAAGCAAACTGGCAGTGGAATAACGATCAATACACCAAGTTTGTCAAGACCTTTGATAAACAAAAAAACACCATTGATTCTCTTCAAAAAGTAGGTATTATCGTCAAAAATATGATCGACTTAGACTCTCTTAAAAATGGGATAGTTGATCCAAAAGCAAAAATGGCTCTGGATACAGCCATAAGTAAACACCTTAAGAGTGATCGTTTTGATTATGTAAAAACTAAAAAGTTTATAACAGATGCGACTACTTTTAGACTCTCCACTTCTAAACTAGAGCAATATAAAAGTATATCTATCCACTGTCTTTTTGCTAATCAATTAATTAGAAAGGGCTATAAAAAAGAGGAAATCAGTATTCCTGGACAAGAAAGAAGTTATACCCCTGAAACAATTCAGAGTAACTTTAACACTTTATTATACAAATCAAGACCTGGTAATGAATACGGCTTTTTAAGCGAAACTCAAAGAAACATACTCAACATATATCAAGATATACTAATTGCTTACAATTACAAAAGACATAAATCCACTGAGGAGTTAAAAGCATATGTATTGGTGAGAAAAGAACTAGGTACAGAAGCACGAAAGAGATGGAGACAAATTAGTGAATTTCTCAAAAATAGAGGTATAGAATAACCCACTATGAAATTTCAACCGCATATCGCCCGAGAACAAATTCCTGCCATGGCTGCTTGGGGAACCCAGCAAGAAGTGGAGCTGTTTTTTAGCAATGGCATTGACCTTAAACAAACCCAGTGGCAAGATTTTGCGCTCGACATCCGACAAGACATTCATATTCAAGAAACAGGCGTTCAATTTTATGTGCTGGAACAAACCCATGAATACCAAGCCTGGATCATTTGTGGTGGTATTGTGATAGATAAAGGTAGATTTGGTTTTTATGCATTGGGATTATTTTATCCAGTAAATCGGGCTCCTTTAAATCCCCCTTTCTCGCTGCTGCAATCACTAAATACGCTTTTTCAGGAAAAATATGTGCACGCAGATCGCATTGTCATTACTCAAGAAGCCAATGCTTATTTTTTTAAGCAAGCCATTGAGCAACAACCGCATTTATTCGCTGGTAATGCTATAATCTCTGTAACAGATGGCCAGCAAGCTGTGTGTTTTTATGCCAATAACGTAGCATTGACTACACTTTTTACCCAATATCAAGAGACTCATTTTCAATTATTTCGGAGGTTATACTGGTTGCCTCAGTCCAGCGCAAGTGTTGATCTAAAAAGTGCCTTACTTCATCTAAATGAGATTTCCCAAAAACAGCTCATGTACTTGAAAGTATTGGTGTATGCAGAAGATGACCAGACCCAACAACCCCTCAAAGGAGTAACATTTGAAATATTTAAAAACAATCACTCGATACTTACCACTTCTCTTTCTCAAATCAATACTTATGTCTTTACTAAGGCAGTTCAAGACGACATTCGCTTTTTAGCAGCTAAAAAAGATTACCAAACTTTCGATCTCGCCAAGGCTGATTCTAGTACAAAAGTGGTTTTTAAGACGGATGGGAGCCAAATGTATTTGGGAATTCCACTGAGAAAAAAGCCTACCTCACATCCTCCTGTAACAGCCAATGTAGAGAATGATTCACAGATAAAGCAAAAAGTAATTGCGCCCAAAAAGAACCAGATAAAAAAAGTTGGTAAGTCCTCATTATTATCCATCACCAAAGACAAAAAGAATCACAAGGTTCGCAGAACAGCTATCACGGATCAACCCAAAGGGGGATTCCAAAAATATCGTATTTGGCTAGTTAGTGTGGCCGCTTTAGTACTGGCCTTTATCACGTTTCGAGCGACTAATAATAGCACCTCTAATTCAATAGATTGGCGGGAACGAACCGAGAACTTACTGCAATTATCTAACAGATTATTGGCCAATAATTGGCAATGGGATCAGGAGACGTACCAAAAATTTCAACAAAAACTAGTACAGCAAAAAAACGAACTGGACAAGCTACACAAAGAAGGAAAGAGAGTCACCAATGCCATTGATTTAGATTCATTGAATCAGGTAGTACAACAACAATCCATAACTACACTCAATAATGCAATTCAAGAACACCTGAACAGTGATCGTTTTGATTATAAAAAAAGCAACAAGTTACTTGTAGAGGCAAAGCAAATGAATCTGGCTAATGATCGTCTCGAGAGATACCACAACATTTGCATCTATATATTATTTGCAGATAAAATCATCCAAGAGGGGTATAAAAACGGAAAAATTAGTATACCAGGACAGAAAGAGGATTATACAATCAATCACATTATTAATAATTTCCAAACCTTACTCTATAAAGCCAAACCAAGTAAGGGTTTCGCTTTTTTGAAATTAAAGCATAGAAAGGTATTGACACTTTATCTAGACTTATTAACCGCATACAGATTTAAGAAATTTAAGTCAGTAGATGAACTGGCAAACTATGTTTTGGTAAGATATAGTCCTAGGAGTGAAGCAAGAAAAAAGTTACAGGAAATAAAAATCTTCCTTCGGAAAAGAGGAATAGAATAAAACCAACAAATCATTATGCAAAAAATACTCAGTAATCCCGCGTTTCAACTGCTACTAGTGATTGTAGTGGTAGGTGGTGTAGTAACTGCTACCCAACTCATCCCATCGGGTGCTGGTGGAGGAGGTATATCGGGGGCCGGTACCAACCAAGAAAACTTTAAGAAGTTTACCAAAGATATTGAAGAGTTGCGCAAAGCGCCTTGGGACAAAGAGGCTTACAAAAGCATCCAACGAGACATTGACCGCTATGCCAACAATACGCCTGAACCTTTGCTGGACGGGGATCAGCGTAAAACCTTATTGGCTAACTTAACCCAGGCTTATATTGTGACCTTGAACCAAGCTGCTATTCAATTTTGCAAAAGTAGCAACAGTTATAATACTTTGATTACGTTGGAAACCGAGACAAAGCAATTCAAGGGCATCATAGCGCAAAGCTTATTGGCTAAATACCGCAAAGCGCTGGCGCTAATTGCAAGTGTGGAAGCTTATACACGCAATCAGGCGTTTAATCAAACTACTTATAACGCCTTGTTTCCTGCTATAGAAGGTTATACTGAAATGGAATATTTTAAAGACAATGCTTCTCTACAAAAAAAGGTGAATTATAGTACTAAAAGGCTGGCAGACCACGAATTTGCTGCCAATCAATTTAAAAACTGTCAGGAGTTTAATGAATGTGATTGTAGCGCAAAAGAATATATAGGTTTCAACTATTATATATGTCAATGCGAAAAAAAACGCTGCGAAAGCAAACCTGATTACGAGTTTAATAAGCAAAATTGCAAATGTGAGAAAAAACAATAGTAACACCTAAACAATAATAATGATGAAACACTTGATGGTAATTATGTTGATGCTTGGCTTAGGAAATATAGCAAAGGGGCAAGTAACCTTAACTACAAAAAAATACGATAAGCTCAAGGAAAAAGCAGACAAAGCCCAGAATCTTGAAAAAGATGTAAAAAGGCTTAATAAGGAAGTTGAAAAATTAACAAAAGCGAATAGAGACATTCCTAATAAAGAAGCCAGGATAAAAGAGTTGGAGAAACAAGTTCAGAATTTACAGACACAAAATGATCAAATATTAGGAAAGAATGATGAAATCAAGAAGCTCAAGGCTGAGAATAATAAGTTGAAGGATGATATTGCGAAAAAAGACCGTGAAATAACCCTCAAAAACAATGAAATCGCTGGGTTAAAAAAATCTAATAAATCTATTGCTATCAAAAACGAAGAGATAAAAAAGCTTAAAAAAGAGAAAACTGATTTACAAGCACAAATAAGGCTATTAGAAAATCAAAATAAATCAATTGGCATCAAACAAAGTCAAATAAATCGCTTGAAAAAAGATTCTACAAATCTGAAAGAACAAGTAACAAAATTACAGGAAGCAAAAAAGGAATTAGAGGTAAAAGAGATTTTGTTAAAGATTTGTGAGCGCAAAAAAGGAGATTTAGAGAAGACTTCACGAGATCAAGCAAAAGAAATAGAAAGGCTAAAAAAAATAGAAGGCAAGTTTAATACCATAGAACAAGATCTTAGAATTACTTTTATTAAGCCAGTCGATCAATTCACCAAAGGACTTGATTATGACAAAGATAGGGCTAAACGATTACAAGGACGTTGCCTAAGGCTAGCTTCATCTGTTCCAAAGCACAAAGATGCGTTAAACCTATTGGCCAAAAATCTGCAAACCTTTAGTAATTTTTCTGCCGAAATAAAAAAATATCGGTTGGCCTTGGGAAAAAAGTACGGAACAAGTCCTAATATATCACCAAGCTCTATCAAATCTGTCACTACAGCACAAGCAAACGACCTGAAAGCTTACCAAGGTGCCTATGACAATTATTGCAAAAAAAATGGCATTACCTATAACAGAGTAAATGCCGCGCGCTCTTACATCGTGAAGTACCCTCAAAGAATGCGTACAAAACTAACAGAAGCGCGCAATGATCTAGACAAGCGCTACACCTATCTCCGCCAGGAAATCAACAAGAGCCTACGCAACCTCAACTATGTATGCAAAATATCCAAAAGTAAATGTAACTAAGTATATGCCATACACTTTCAATCAAATATCGCAACAAATACTTCCTTGGGCACTGTTTGGCTTTTTGTGGCTTGGGGCTATAGAAACAGGTTTTGGACAAAGTGTCACTATTACACTAAAAGAATATAATCGCTTAAAAGAACGTAGTGATCGAGTAACATCTTTGATGAAGGAAAACACCCGTTTGGCTGAAAGTTTAGCGGACCGAAATAAACAATTGGCTCGTAAAGAGGTAGAGATTACAAAATTGAAAATTGCAAATAATGTTATCAAAGAACTCAAACAAAAGTCAATCAACCAAAGTAAAGAAATAGCCTTCAAGAATCAGGAAATCACCAAACTCCAACAAAAAATTGAACAACTGAGGGTATTTCAAGCAAAAACAGAACGCAAAAATCAAGGATTACAAAAAGACAAAAAGACACTTCAAAATCAGGTAAAAAGGCTTACTAAAGATAAGAAAGAACTTCAGGTAAAAGAAACCTTATTAGCAATCTGCAAAAGAGAAAAATATGAGATGGAGAAGAAAAAGAACGACTTGGAAAATAAGGTGAAAAGCCAATATTACAGCATTCAACAGCTCAGAAAATCCCTCGCAGAGGCTCAGGACAAAAACGGTACAACCAAGCTAAACCTACAAATAAAAGAACTCAAAACGGTGAATCAATACAATCAAAGGCGCATCGAAAAGCTTGAGGAAAACCTCAAGCTCAGTTTTATTCCTACCGTGCAAAAGTTTTCTCGCGGATTGGCTTACGATGCTGAGCGAGCCAAACGTTTGCAAACTCGTTGCGAAAATTTGCAAGAGGTGTTTTCCAGTCAGACCCCTACCCTAATCAAGCTCAGCCAGAATTTGGCAAAATACCAGATACTCTCTCAAAACGTTCGTGCGTATCAGAATGTATTGAGCAAATCTTATAATCCTGCTGCTCAAGCCAAGGCACTACAAACCAATACTACTTTCCGACCTGTTTATCAAAATCAAGAAGATGACTTGAAAGAATACCGAAAAGCCGTGGAAAATTATTGCAAACGCACGGGTTCTTTGTTTAATAGCGTGAAAGCCGCCAAAGTTTATCTGAAGCCGCCAAAGCCTACACCTCAAAAAACCCGCGCCAAACTACGAGAAGTACTAAAAAAACTGGATGTCCGCTATGTATACCTCCGAAAAGAATTAAATAAAAACATCCGAAACCTATATTATAGCCCCCAAATCGTTAAATCTAAGTGTAACTAATCCTTACAACTATGCTCCGACTTCACGAAAGTACAAATGCCCAATTGCAGTTTTTGCTCGGTAGCCGAGATTATGCCCAACAATATGCGCTCTTGAAAAAAGCATTGGGGGCTGACATTGATTTCTTCGCGGAACCCAATAAATATGGGGATACTACTCGCTGGTCTTTAGAAAACGATCAAGTGCTGGTCAATCGTGAGATACGAAGCTTTTCGGAATTGAGTGATGAGGATAAGGATACCATTGCTGATTACATTGAGGATAAAAAAGCGGCCATTGCACCGCTATTGGCCCAACACCCCGTCTTTGAGAAAGACTATGAGCAATTATTTTTGGTACCCGACGAGAGCAGCATCAAAGTCGTACGTACCGAAATGGGCCTGCAAGCGGTACTCACCGAGTGGGCTTGTCAGTCTTCCGAAACTACTTCTACCATCGACCCAGTGGGTTACACCATCCAACGCCCCAGAAAAACCACTGCTCTCGTATTAATTGAGGTATTCTATACTGATGGTACTCCCGCTACTGACAAGCCTTTTTTCATTGATTACTTGGGCCGAAGCACCCAAGAAAAAACTACCCCAGAAGGCAATTACAATCGAGGAAGGTGCAAGATTGATAGTACTTTTACGGTGTATGAACAAAGCGAAACTACCGATCAACAATTACATCCTCAAACATTTACAGTACACCCCGAAGGGGAATATAAAGTCTATTTCCCTTTTATTACGTCGGGCAAAATCAAGGTAATTGACCAACAAGACCAACCCGTACCTGAGGTGGTGTTCAACCTCGATTTAGGTGATGCTCCTTTTAGCGAAACCAGTAACCACCAAGGGATGATTAACCTGGTACAAATAGAGTCTGGCAAAACTCTTCAGGTCAAAGAACAAGCGTATCCTGAAAACCAACAGGCCTATAACATTCAAAAACAAGGAAATGACTTCTTGTTTAAGATTCATCGCCCTATCAAGGTAGACAAAACCGTTAAAGTAATCAACCAACACGAAGAAATACAAATAGGCCATCCGATCACGCTTAGGCAAAATGATGAAGCGCAACATTATACGACCAACGAATCGGGCATTGTAGTGTTGGAGAGCTTGGAGGTAGACAAAACAGTAAAAATTATTGACCAAAAAAATCCAGCTAATTTTATAGCGCCTTTGGTGACTGAAGAAACTGAAGAGTACATTTTAAAAATCACGACCCCCGAAAAAAGGCTGGTTACCGTGTTGTTGCTCGGTTATAAAAAAGAACCACTTCCCAACATTCCGATTGATTTTACCTACCAAGCTCTCGCTCAGCAGGGTGCTCCTACTACCCTCACAACCAGTAATGGTGCCCAACCTGAAGAGCAAGGAAAATGTACGTTACCCTACGAAGACTTTGAGGACAAAGAAAAGGTGAAAGCCCTTATTCACCTGCCTAAAACCAATAGAAAAAAGGAGGTAAAGAAAGATAAAAATGGGAAGCCGAAAGAAAAACTCATCCAAAAGAAGTTTACTTTCAAAGCCGAACAGCAAGCCTATACTATCCGACTTCGGCGCAGGCCCTGGTGGTTATTACTACTTTTACTGTTGCCCTTATTACTCCTAATCCAATGCGAAAAAGAAGTATATGTAAAGGTATTAGAAGCTGGAACCCAAACTCCTATAGCAAAAGCTCAGACGAGCTTTACCTATCAAAAAGCAGCCTTGTTTGATTTTAACAGCGGACGTTTCTTTACCAATGATACCATTCCTGCCTCTCAAAAAACCGACACCAATGGAGTAGCTGGATATTATAAATTAAAGTACACAATCTATTCTTATTTATTCAAGTCTGCTTCCAAGGCTTTGGTTCTGGCTTATGGTCAAAACTGTTATGGAAGCGATACTTTACAACCACGCTATCATGGTCTGCAAAACAAAGATACTTTGGTGCTACAGCTGGCACCTGCCATGATTCCTTTAGATTTCAAAGCGGTAGACGCTGAAGACCTAGAACCTTTGCCCGGTACCAAGGTAGAAATCATTGCTGAATTCAACGGGAAAATTTACCGAGATACCAGTCTCACCGAGGCGGATGGTCGAGTTATTTTTTCTCGGATTCCTCGTTGTGGCCAAATCAAACGCATATTTGCAAGCAAACAGGATTACCACCCCGATAGCCTACTCAATCGTACTGTAGATAATTTGTTGGCCGGTACGCTTGATTCCACCCGTCGCCTCAAGCTACGCCCAATGAAAGAGCGTATTAAGTTTGAAGTAACCAATTGTGAAACCAAAGAGCCCATTCCCAATGCTCAAGTAAATATTGATTTCATCATTAGGGGTAAAAAGAAACGCATCAACGAATCTACCAATACCAATGGAATTGGAAAAGGGCATTATGACAGTGCTTATGTAAACGCAGAATTTGTGCTCGAGGCAGCCAAGAGATATTACCAAATTTGCGGCGATGGACGCAGTAGAGCCAAAGGCATTGTGAAAAACTTCAAAGATAAGGTCATCAAAGTTTGTCTCTGTCCCCAAAAGTTGCCGCTAGAGTTAAGCAATTGCGATGAGAGTAATGGTAAGCGTTTAAGTGGGGTAAAAAATGTAGTGATTGTCAAGAGGAATGGCCGGGTAATTCGTACCGATACTCTCATGAGTAATGGCAATGGCAAGTTTTTGCTCAGCGACTTGAGACAGGACGATCTCGTGACTGTTATCTCTTATTACCCTCCTTACTACAAAGAGAATCGTACCAAAATCAAAGATGTAAAAGTGAAAGACTTATTGGAAGGTTCGCCCGACAGTAGACAAATATGCCTTGAATCTAACCGAAAAACGCTTGGCTTTACCAATTGCGACGCCAGTAATAACCAAGGCCTACCAGGAGTGAAAAATATAATAACCATCAAGCGTGACGGCAAAGTGATTAAGGTAGATACCATCGTAGGGAGTATAGGCGGGCGTTTTTTGTTGAAGGATGTCTTACCAGAAGACGAAGTCACCATCATTGCAACTTATCCACCCGACTATAAAGAAAACAACACCACGGTAAAAGACCAAAAAGTCAAAGATTTACTGGCCCAAGGTGGCAGTGTACGCATTTGCCTTGAACCCGACAAAGAACCTAAAGAACCTCAGGTGAATTGTCGGGCATTTTTCACAGGTGGCTTGGCTGGAGGAAATATTGAAGAAGCAGGCATTAGTCAAATTTTTAACATAGATGACGCTAGTGAATATGTAGGGAAAGGTGATTATCCCAACAATAAGACGGCTTTCCCAAAAGCAGTAGCTAGGTCTTTTGATGGGATTGCTATTGATAAGAATACTCGTGTGATTATATACAGCCAACCTAATTTTCAAGGAGAAATATTATTAGATAAAACAGGGCCAGCCGTGATTAATAATGTGATCTGGAAGAATGATTCTAGGTATAATAAGGTAATGAACCAAACTTTTCCTCCGGCTCTCCAAGCAATCTTTCCGCCCTCAGTAAGAGAATGGAGCAGTTCAGATATGCATAAATGGTCTTATGGTTCAGTCAAAATCATATGTAAAAAATAATTCTATAAAAGATCATTTAATACTATGCTCCGTCTTCACGAAAGTCAAAATGAACAATTGCAGTTTTTACTCGGTAAACGAGACTATGCCCAACAATACGCCCTTTTGAAAAAGGCATTGGGGCCTGCTATTGACTTTTTTGCCCTACCTGACAAATACACAGACACCACTCGTTGGTCTCTGGAAAATGATCAAGCACTTACTAATCGTAAGGTACTCAGCTTTTCAGGGTTGAATGATGAAGATAAAGATACGATTGCGGACTATATCGAGGGTAAGAAAGCCGCTATCTCAGCAGTATTGGCTCAACACCCAGAGTTTGCGAAAGACTACGAACAACTATTTCTGGTGCCTGATGAAAACAGCATTAAAGTCGTACGTACTGAACTTAGTCTGCAGGCTGTTCTTACAGAATGGGCCTGTCAGTCAGCCACTACTACTTCTACTATCGATCCTGTAGGTTACACGATCCAGCGCCCCCGAAAAACCACTGCTGAAGTACTAATTGAGGTATTTTATACCGATGGTACTCCTGCCACAGACAAAGATTTTTATATTAATTACCTGGGAAGAAGTATTCGTGAGCATACCTCTGCTAAAGGAACTTTTAATCGGGGAAGATGCAAAATAGATAGTACTTTTACGGTGTACGAACAAAACAAAATTGGGGATCAGCCTTTGCATCCACAGGAGTTTACCGTGCAGCCAGGAAAAACATACCAGGTCTACTTTCCATTTATGACATCGGGCCAAATCAAAGTTATAGATCAACGCAATCAGCCGGTACCCGCCGTAACACTTCGTCTGGATATGAATGGTTCTGCTTTTGACGAAACCAGCAACGATGAAGGAATCATTGAGTTGACACAATTGGAATCTGGTAAAAATCTCGTAGTCAAGGCCCAAGGATACCCCGAATACCAACAAACTTATACCATTCAGCAACAAGGCAATGATTTTCTTTTCAAGCTTCAGCAACCCATCAAGGTAAATAAAACATTGAAGGTGATTGACCAAAATAACCAAATACAAATTGCCTATCCAGTTTCTGCCCAAGAGCAACACTATACTACCAATGAAGAAGGGTTGATAACATTGGAAGGTTTGGAAGTAGATAAGAGAGTAAAGATTATTGATCAAAAAAATTCAGCTAACTTTATAGAACCTTTGGTAACCGAGACCGAAGAAGAATACTTATTAAGGATTATAAAACCAGAAAAAAAACAAGTTACTATTCAGTTATTGGGCTACAAGAAAGAACCCCTCCCTAACGTCCCTATTGACTTTGCTTATAAAGCAATCGCTCGACAAAATAATCCTACAACCATCATTACCAGCAACGGGACTAAACCTGACGATCAAGGTAAATGTATTTTGCCTTATGAAGATTTTGAAGACAAAGAAAGGGTAAAAGCAACAATTCATTTAACCAATACAAAAAAGAGTAAAAAAGGGCAAAAGAAGCTCGTCAATAAAAAGTTTACCTTCAAAGCCGAGCAACAAGCTTATACGCTACGACTTCGCCGTAAGCCCTGGTGGTTATTATGGTTCTTGTTATTGCTTCTTCCCTTTTTGCCCATACCAGTGACTTTAGAATTTCAAGCATTGGATGCTTACCAAAAGAAGGCCATTTTAAGACCTGAAAAACCTATTATTACACTATACAATCAGCAAGATAGTCTTGATAAACGGGTAAATGATCAAGGAAAGGCAGGTTTTGGCACCAATGTCTTTTTCCTTTATCAAGTGTTTACTCAAAAACTAAAAGCCAAAGCAGTATGCCCTTGCTTTGAGGATCGGACTGTAGAGGGAGGCATCCCAAGCATTGAACGAAGAATTTATTTAAACCTGCGAAGCAATAAAACAACCTTTAAGGTAGTAAGTGAAAACGATGGAGAGCCTCTTCCAGATGCCAAGGTAGAGGTTTGGATGAGTTATCAAGATTATTTTAAAAAGCATTTGACGCTCACCAGTGATGTAGCAGGCGAAATTACCATTGCTCAACTCCCTGAATGTGCCAATATCAAGTTAATTGCTCGTAAGTTTGGCTATAAGAATGACACGATCATCGGGAGTGGTAAAAAACTTAAAACTAAGATTATAAACCTGGAACCTCTGACCGAGAAAATCACTTTTGTAGTGAAAAATACTGAAGACAAACAACCACTTCCAGGTGCTTTGGTAAGTCTTTACGATCAAAATAACCGGCTTATTCAACAACAAAAAACCAATATTAACGGTAGGATTGGGTTTGTTAACTTTGAGGTAAAAATCGCGGATGAAGGGAAGAGACTAAGAGTAGTTGGGCAGAAAAAAGGGTTTTATCCTGATACCTTAAACAATATCATTGCCGATTTTATAGAAGCAAAAGAAAAGTATCGTACCCTATGGCTTAAACCCAAAACTAAACCTATTTCCTTTGTAATCGTGGATAAAAATACCAATCAACCCATTCCTGGTGCTCAAGTAAAAGTTTCCTGTGGCAATGAATCCTGGACAGAAAAAACGAATGCCAACGGGGTGGTTACTTTTCCAGAGATTCCTGCCGACTGTGACATCCAACTCATTGCCCAAAAAGAAGATTACAAAGACAATGGTGTTGATGGGGCCATCAATGATTTATTGAAAAATAGAAATCGTAGAACAATTCCCTTAAAACCAGTCATAAAAACTCAGGAATTTGTTTTTCAAATGCGTGATTGCCCCAGCCCTGGTGGTCAGGATGATTACTTCAATTTATATGTAAATGGTAAACTGGTAGGTGCTATCGAGAATGCTCCCTTTGGTAAAATAGAAAAGAAAATTCGTTTGATCAAAGGGCAAACAAACATTGTTGAAATTAGAAAAACCAGAGATTTGACTAATCAAAAAAATGGAAGTTGCTTTTTCATTAGGGTGCTACCTTTCAAAGCGAAGCACTTTTATTGCCAGAATGCTGACAAATTTACCCTAAATATAGACGTACCTAACTAAGTCAGCCATTAAGAGCAAAGAAGAAGGAATAATAGCACGTAAAACTAGTTTTTCACAAATATGACATCCAATTTATGGAGATATATAGTAGCAAACCAAAACCAAAAAAGCCACGACTTAGATGGCTAAAGACTGTTGGACTGGGCGTAGTAGGCATCATCTTGCTGTTAGGCATTATTTATCTCTTTACGCAAGTAAGTTTTTCTTCTGGGAGCTCTTCTGCAACTCAGCTTGCTATAGCAGATTTACCCAAGGTTTACGAAGGAAACATTACCTGGAAAAACTCTCAAGGAGCACCTATTGATGACTGTTGGCTAAGGCTTACTTTAAGCAAAGCTGAAGAAAATAAACCTTGGATCAACTTTAGCTTTGAGGCAAACATTAGCAAGATTGATACTACCATCAACAGCCTGGGTAATATCAATCTGACAGACAACACCATTGATCTACCCGGCTTAGGGAAGGGAACCGTCAAGATTATTTCTAAAGAAAATATCAATCTGATAATCAATAAAAACTGGGAGCTACATAGCACTCATTAATGCCCTTTTAGTGACAATCAAAATTTACCAAAATGCAATACCATCTTTTAACTTGTATTTGTTTGGTTCTCTTAATGACCAAATGTGGCCATAAAAATGAAAATCCAGACGAAGATAAATTGAAACAGGAAATTACTCGTCTGAAAAAAGAACTGAATAAAAAAAATAACCTCTACTCGGATTTAGATGAAACTTTGCGAGAGGCTGATAAAAATCTATCCAGTATTCGTACTCAAAAAGCTGAAATAGATTCTATTTTAGGCCTTCCTGGAGCGTTGAATAATAAAAAATTGCTTTTAGAAAAAGTCGACGCCATGAAGGAATATGCAGCCGAAAGCCGTAAAAATATTGAAAAGCTAGAAGACCAGTTAGCCAATGCTAAAGGGCAAAATGTAGTGGGTTTGAAACGCATCATAAAACAATTGAGGAAAGATTTGGATGAAAAGGAAGTAACAATTACTAATTTGAAGGGTCAAGTACAAAACCTGGAAAGAAACCTAGCTGTTATGCAAACCAACCTAAAAAAGGAAAAGAAAGCTAAAGAAGAGGCTGAGTTAGGCCGTACAATCGCTGAAAAAGACAAAGAACAAATTCTAAGTGAAAAAGAAGAAAAAGAGCAAGCATTTGAAAAGTACAAAAATAATCCAATCATAAGAAATGTAGACCTTTTTGCAGATCGCAACCCTGACAGAACTCGAGCCATTTCAAGAAAATCGGTCAATCAATTAACTGTAAAGTTTAATGTACCCATCAATCGATATCTAGAGAAAGGGAAACGCTATGCAATGTACATAGACTTATACCAAGCAGGATCTTATAAGAAGGGAATCTATAAATTAAAAAGATGGGAATGGGTGAGAGACAAATATAATCAAAAACACACTACCAAAGTTGAGTTTAAATATGAGGCATTGGATAACCAAACCTTAGAGGTGACTATTAACAAAAGGAAACCATTTCAGAAAGGTATACATAGTGTAAGGTTTTATCTGAATGGAGAAAAACTTCAGGGAAAAAAAATAATTCAAGGTAGAAATGCTACCATTAGTTTTGGGGATTAAAAATCGTTTTACTCCTATTCAAGCCTCATAGATTAGATTTTCCTTGCAAAAATAAGTTTTGTATCCACAATCTTCTAAGTTATGAGTATACCAATAGTTCAAAAATATGAAAATAAGATATGCTCGTGTTTCTACTATTGATCAAAACCTGGCATTACAACTTGACTCTCTGAATGAGGTTGGCTGTGAAAAGATATTTCAAGAAAAGGTAAGTGCAAAGAACGCCCTGAACTCAAGAAGTTATTGGATCAATTGCGTTCAGGAGATATAATTTATGTCTACAAACTTGATAGATTGGGTATGTCACTGAAGCATCTTTTGAGTTTGGTAGAAATCTTTAAGCAAAAGGATGTATCTCTGGTTAGTTTATCTGATAAGGTGGATACTAGTACTCCACAAGGCAAATTAATTTTTCACATCTTCAGTGCTATTGCTGAATTTGAACGAGACCTGATCCGAGAAAGAACCAAGGCAGGATTAGCTGCGACAAGAGCAAGAGGTCGGCAAGGTGGTAGACCCAAAGGCTTATAGAAGCTAAAAAAACCGCTATTGTTGCCGAAACTCTTTACAAAGAACGTAAACTTTCCATCAAAGAGATCACTCAACAACTGGGCATTGCCAAATTCACGTTTTACAAATATCTCAAACACCGTGGAGTGAAGTTGGATGCCTCGAAGAAGTGATTTTTTAAGTCCAGAAAAACACCCGTTTTTTCAAACTAATTTACTCTGTCGTTTTCATAACAAACGCTTGATTTTGCTAGGATTTGATGGTTTTCGAGAGAATTGCCTTGAGTTCGCAAAAACCACCGTTTTAAAAAACAGCCAGCAGGAAAACCCGCTGACTAATTTGTGTACCGAACCTAATCCTCAAAAGTTACTTCCATCTTTATTGTGGTATAATCTACCAAGATAGACTCAATTTTATTGTGAGAAATCGAATTCATCTTCAAAAAATCGTATCGTGCATCTTTGTATTGAATTTTTCTTTCGGGTGGTAGCTTAGGATAGACATTGTCCAGAAAATGTTGGAAGGTATCCTCTAATCATTTTTTTTCATAAAGATAGTTTTAAGCCATTTAGACTATTTTAGACGAATTTGATAGTAAACAAGGTAGATTTAAGAAGAACTATCCTAACGCAAATGTTAAGAACCTAAACCTTCGTAAACATAAATTGCGTGTCCAAGAAATTATAGATGATTTTGTTAGAAAAGGAGAGCGATTCTCTTACCCGAAATTCAAAAACGTTTCAAGGAAGCACAAGAAATCATTCATTACTTTAGAACGAACAAAAAATATATCTTCCCAGTGTTTGATGAAGAAGTACACATATCCCCTAGGCAAAAGAAAAGCAGGTGCCATAAAGTCCTAAAAAAATCAACAAGGATTTAAGAAAAATAGCCGAAATCCAAGGAATTGATAAGTCATTCACGTTTTATACAGCACGTCATACTTCGGCCACTACTCTCAAAAGAAGTGGGGTGTCTACTGATGTTATATCAGAAGCCCTTGGGCATTCTAACTTGAATGTTACTCAGTTATACCTGAGTAAATTTGATAATGAGGTATTGGATAATGCGATGGTCAATTTGTAGTAATTCTTATGTTTACTAATTAACTCTATCAACTTGTAATCACCTCTTAAAATAAAGATTTGTAAGAGGTAATTTCGTTTTAAAGAAATATAAGGCACTAACCTGAATATGCTCGTTATTAAAAGGAAAAAATATAATGTTTTGGCCTCAAACTAATGAAAAGTTTCGCGGTAAAGCGCCTGATGCTTAAAAATAATTACCTTGATTTTGTACATCATCTGAAGTCCCCAGGTTATAAACTAGTCTCGAGCAGTTTGAAGCAAATTGAGTCAACCTTGATCTGATTCCCCCATTGGAATAACTGATAGTTTCACTTACTCTCCCTTCAAAAACAACCTTGCAAAAATCCAACATCAAGGAAAGCAATATTTATATTAGTATTATTCCTATTATCGTAATTAATCAATAAATGTATGCATCATATCAAAACCGCTGAAAGCTTTGAGATGGATAAGAAATCTTTTATCAAATCCATCCGCTCAAATAGTCTGATTGGCAAAAAACAGGACAAACCTCCAGGCTCTTTCACTGCCAAATCATCATCCAAACATTAAAACCACTTCAGGTAACATCTAAAATCCTCATTTCTGATGATTTCTCTCAAAGGAAACCTCCATACTTTTGAGCAAATCACTTGATTAAAACTTAGCTATCATATCATGAAACCGACTATTTATATTTTGAAGTCAGTGTTTGGTTTACTGGCTCTATTCATTATTATTTCTGAATCCTCGTTAGCACAATGTAATTCACCCGGAATTGGTGCCACTATCAATGGTAACAGCGCAGCTTGCGAAAAAATATTATTTAGCTTTAAAATTACTGGCTACACAGGCAATCAAGCTATTACCGAATATGAGATAGATTTTGGAGATGGTAGCCCAAGCCAAATTCTCAAACATAGTGACCTAAACCCTTCAGGAAAACACTTTGTCACGCACGAATATACCGAAAACTCTTGCGTTTCTTCATATGCCGAAGATTTTGACAATAATGTAAAGGGATACAAATTTACTGTTGTAGCCCGTATTCCTGGTTGTTCGGGCGTAAATGGCAGTAAAACAGCCACGGTAGGTCCTGTTGTAGTAGCAGTTGGCCCTAAAGCCCAGTTTAGTGCCCCTTTAGGATGTGTCAATGAATCTGTAACTTTTACTAACAACTCAAGCAGTGGGCAGGATGAAACCTGCGCTGACGAAGCAACTCATTCTTGGGACTTTGGAGACCCAACTTCTGCTAATAATCAAATATCTACCAATGGAAAACAAAATGTAACCCATACTTATGCGAAGGCTGGTACTTATGAAGTAAGACTTATTGTCAAAAATATTACTTGTGATGCAGATACCACTTATCGAGACATTACCATTTGCACCCCACCCACTTCCTTGTTCGATATTAATGGTATCAATTCTCAAGCCTGTAATACAACCTTACCCACCATTACCCAATGTGCTCCTTTTACGCTCAATCTCAACAACCAAACCATTGATACCTGCAATGTAAACCATCGTTGGTCAGTCAATGCGGCGGATGGTTTTATATTTAGTAACAATCAGTTGATTTCTACCAGTCGCAACAAAAGCATTACTTTTGACTCAGTAGGTACCTACATCATTACCCACCGCGCCCAAAATCATTGTGGATTTTCTGAGACCTGTTTTCGAGTCGTTGTACAAGATGCCCCCACCGTACCTACCATCGTAGGATTACAAAGCTGGTATTGCTCCCCTGGTACCGTGGATGTGTCTACTACTACCAGTGGTATTGTAAACAATGCTGCTATTACTGGCTATTTATGGGAATTTAAGGGGATCAATGGCACAGTCATTCCACCGTCTCCTGCCAATGCCAATACGGCTGACCCAGGACCACTCACCAACCTACCTGCGGGAGATTATGAGGTCACGCTTACCGTCACCAGTAGTTGTGGCAACAATTCGCAAACCCAGACTTTTCAGGTATTAGACCCACCTCCAGCCAATGCGGGGTTTGACCAAATAGTATGTCCGGGCGAAGCCGTAACCATTGGCGGAGGCGCAGTAGACAATGTCATTACTTACAGTTGGCAAAGAATCAGTGCCAGCGGCAACAATGTGGCCAATGCGAATCAATTATACACCACCGTCACTAACACCCAACCGGGCATTTATGAATACGAATTGACGGCCTCGCGAGGAAATGGTTGTCAAACAACTGATATCGTAAGAGTTGAGGTAAAAGCTATTCCCACCATTGGCCTTACCAGCACCCAAACCATCATTTGCGTGGGACAATCGGTTACCTTAAATGCTTCGGGTGCCAGCAACTTTCAGTGGTCAGCTAACAACGCCAACGGAGGTTTAAGCAATACCGTAGGTCCCTCAGTAGTAGCTACCCCCACTCAAACTACTATCTACACCGTGCAAGGAACCGTGACTGGGCATTGTCAAAATACCGCGACTATTACCGTCGTAGTGAATCCTTTACCCACGATTACCACCAATGCTCCCTCGGGCATTTGTCGAGGGCAATCAGTACAAATTACTGCATTGGGCGCACAAACTTACACTTGGAAACCCAATAATGGACTCAGTGCTTCTTCAGGTAACTCGGTTACTTTTAGTCCCACCACTACTACCACTTACACCGTCATTGGTACCAACGCCAATGGCTGTATAGACTCTACCCAATTTATCTTAGAGGTATACACTCCACCTACCGTAACCGCCACTGCTGACCTGGACATTTGTCGGGGGGAAAGTGCTAGCCTTACGGCCTCAGGAGCCAACAGCTATACCTGGTCAGCTTCTATGGGCGGAGCTACCCAAAGTGGGAGCAATATTGTGGTCACTCCTACCACTACTACGACTTACACGGTGATGGGTACCGATGGCAATGGTTGCCAGGATGCCGCTCAAGTCACAGTGACAGTAAAAGATGTACCCACCGTCAATGCAGGGCAAGATTTCGCCATTTGCATCGATGCCGCCTCGGTAGACCTTTCAACCAGAACGGGAGTAAGTCCAGCAGGGGGTAACTGGCTGGGGGCTGGCGTCAATGCCACAGGAACTTTTGATCCTTCCGCCGCGGGCACTGGCACTAAACAGGTGATTTATTCTTTCCAAGGGACCAATGGTTGTGCCAATACCGATACACTCCTCATTACGGTAAATCCATTGCCCCTTATTAATTTAAGTCAGACACCAACGCTGTTTTGCAATACCAACACCAATGTAGCTGTCACTACCTGGACCGCTTTGCCTTCGGGGGGAACCTGGACTGGACCAGGGATAAGTGGTCAGGTTTTTACCCCCCAAAGTGCTGGGCTTGGCGTTCATTATCTCCAATATTTTTACCAGGATGGAAATGGCTGTAGTGCCTTGGACTCAATCAGGATTCAGGTGGATGCTCCCGTAAACATTGAGGCGGGGCCAGATACCAATATTTGTCAAAATGCACCCTTGTTGCTCACTGGATATGCTCCGGCTACTTTATCAGCTACTGAAGGGCGGTGGAGCATCACTGGGGCCAATGCCAGCGCCGCAAGCATTACCAATGGCAATATTTTTACGGCTACCCAAGCGGGTACTTATACTTTGGTGTATACTTATGGAGTGGGTACTTGTGAAGTAAGCGATACTCGTCAAATTTTAGTAAAACCTTTACCTGCCGCTACCATCACTACCAGTGATCCTACTGGGTTTTGCCAAGGCCTTGCGATCAATGTTACGCTCCAGGCTAATCTGGGGGCTGGGCTTAGCTATGAATGGTTTAAAAATAATGTAAAAATAAGCGGAGAGACCAATAGTACATTATCAGTAACTGCAATCGGTGATTATACCGTAAAAGTAACCCTGGATGGCTGTAGTACTACCTCAGCTCCTTTATCGGTCATCAACCATCCTTTGCCTCAGCCCAACTTCGACGCCAACGCTTTGTACTGTGTAGGGCAAAGCATTACCTTCAACAATACCACTCCAGCTTTGGCGGGTTATAACATCAGCTATCAATGGGATTTTGGTGATGGCACCAATTCGGTGGCGACTCAGGGGGCACACACGTATACCGATACAGCTTTGGTAAGGCAAGTCACGCTCACCGCTACTACCTCCGCAGGTTGTGTAGCCTCGGTTACCAAAAATGTTCGCATCATTGCTCCTCCCGAAATCAATATTAGCAAAAATGTGATTCCCACCAATGGGTGCGGTCCGCTGCAAGCTACTTTTGCCAATGCCAGTACTGGTTATGGGCTTACTTTCAATTGGGGTTTTGGCAATGGGCAAACCAGTACTGCCTCTAGCCCTACAGTTACTTATCAGGCCAGCCTTTACCAGGATACTACTTATTATGTGCGCCTTACCGTAAACAATCCTTGTGGTACAGAAACTTACCTGGACACCGTCCAACTAAAACCGTCGCCTACCGCTGATTTCATTTTTGAGAAAGAAGTCATTTGTTCCAATTACCCCTTGAGGTTATTTAATAAATCGTACGGCTTACCTACTCGCTACGAATGGGATTTTGGCGATGGTTCGCCGATTTTTTCTACGACCGATACGGGTTTTGTTTCACATAATTTCATCTATACTGGGGCTACCGATACCACTTACCAAATTACTTTAACCGCTTTTAATGATTGTGGGAGTGATCAAATCAACAAAACGCTACGAGTAACTCGTAATGTAGTAACCTCGTTTTTTCAGGTAGACAAAGACCAAGGCTGTGCTCCTTTGACGGTAAATTTTGTAAGCAATCAACAAACCCAGTTCAATACCACTTTGATTTGGGACTGGGGTGATGGCAGCGCCAGCAATGGAGGATTGAGTCAAAGCCATACCTATGATTCGGCGGGGGTGTATCAGGCCAAACTTATAGTAAGTATTGGCTGCAATGTAGATACCTTTGCCCGAGCGATAGAGGTATTACCTTTGCCTGTGGCCGCCTTTGATATGCCCAGTGAGGTTTGCCTAAACGAACCCTTGCCCCTTAGTAATACTTCGCCCAATCCCTTTGGAAGCTTATGGGATTTTGGGGATGGAACCACTCATACAGGTACTACGCCACCTGCCAAATATTTTGCCCAAGCAGGCACTTATACGGTTTCGCTCACGGTAACCAACCCAGCCAATGGTTGCCAGCAAACTACCTCTAAAACCATACGAATCAATAGTTTGCCCCAACCTGGTTTTAACGTTCCTAATTTGATCTGTCAAGGCGACCCAACGCCTTTTGGCAATACATCCTCAGGGACTACTCGCTACGCCTGGGACTTTGGCGACGGGCAAGGCTCTTCACTGGCAAGCCCCAGTCATGTATATCAACAAGCGGGTACTTTTACTGTAAGACTGGTTGCTTTTAACCAAACGAATTGTGCAGATACCATTGAGCAAAAAATTGTGGTAAACCCACGTCCCACAAGTGCCTTTGGGTTGTCCTCTCAGTTTAGTTGCGAACACCCCATTGTGGTTACTACCAGCAACACGTCACAAGGAGCCAATGCCTACCATTGGTTGCTCAATGGACAAAAAGTAGCCGAAACGCCTGATAACCAGTTTACTTTCACTAAACCTGGAACTTACACCATTGCGCTGGTGGCATTTTCGCCCGTGGGCTGTACCGATACTACCCGCTACGATTACAAAGTGGTAGAACAACCGATACCTGATTTTTCCATCGAATCACAAGTGGGCTGCCAGCCATTTGCTGTTACCTTTACCAATACCAGCCAGTTTGCCGATGCCTGGGTTTGGGACTTTGGTGACGGTACGACTTCTACCTTGGAAAGTCCTATCCATGTATACCAACAAGCAGGTGTATTTACGGTAAAACTCACCGCTACTCATCAGAGGCTTTGTCAAGATTCTGTCACCAAAAACAGTTATATCACAGTACATCCCAAGCCCAAAGCGGCTTTTAGTTGTGAACCGACGGTGGACGATGATGGTACGGTAGAATTTACCAACCTATCGGAAGGAGCAGTAAGGTTTTTCTGGGAGTTGGGCGACGGCACAAAGAGTACTGATTATTCGCTGTCTCACCGCTATCTGGTTAATGGAAACTTTACGGTAACACTCATTGTAGAAAGTGATCAAGGCTGTACCGATACTACCACAAAAGAGGTGGAAATTAATACTTTGTTTGGCTTGAAAATACCCAATGCTTTTGCGCCAGATGTAATTATAGGTGATCAGAATAGTGAAGCTAAAATATTTAAGCCTAAAGGAGTGGGGCTGAAAGAATTTGAGTTGGTGGTGTTTGATGGTTTGGGAAATGAAGTTTGGCGCACCACCGAGTTGAATAACGATGGACAACCTACTGGTTTTTGGGATGGCATGTACAAAAATAAACCATTACCCAAAGGGGCTTATGTTTGGAAAGTAACCAAGGCAGTGTTTGACAATGGACAGGTTTGGAATGGGCAAAATATAGGCAGTGGCGGCAAAGGACGGCTCTATAAAGCGGGTTCGCTTACCATTTTAAGATAAAAAATTCTTCAATTATTAAACAATATTCGCATGCTATCAACAGTAAACATTCAAAAAATACTTATTACGCTTTTGTGCCTGGGTATCTTTGTACAGCAATCACAAGCTCAAGATGCTACTTTTTCTCAGTTTTATACCAACAAGCTACGCTTTAACCCTGCCTACGCTGGATCTTTTTTAGGCACTCGCGTCAACTTTAACTGGCGAAGGCAGTGGCCTGCCGTGTCAGGCAAAATAGAGAATATCAATTTTTCTATTGATCAATCACTGCCTCACATTGGGGGGATTAGTGGCGGTTGGGGATTGATGATTAATAAAGATGTTGAAGGTGAAGGTTTACTCACTACTCAAGAAGCCGCCCTGGCAGGTTCGTTGATGATACGACTGGATAACCCAAAGGATAAAACCAAAAAGTTTTTATTCTTTGGGTTGCAAACCAGCCTTTTTTGGCAAGACATTGATTGGGATCAACTGGTGTTTTCAAACCAAATAGACCCTATCTTGCCAGGTATCCAGGGAGCATCAGGGGTACCCCAGCCCATTGCCCCTGAGCAAAGAATGTTTCCTGATATAGGGGCAGGCGCATTTTTATGGCTTCAGCGCGATTATATAAACAATCGGGAGAGTGGCGCTAAAAACTGGCAACATTACAAAGATTGGGTGGCTACGGTTGGGGTTTCGGCCAAACACCTTATGCGACCCAATGAGTCCTTTTGGCGACAACAAGTCAGTGATACATTAAAAATGCCTATTAGATGGACAATACATGGTATGGGAGTCTTTCCTTTGCCTACCCCTTATGTAGCTTTAGCTCCAGCCTTTATGTTTGAGAAACAGCGAAATATCAATACCATCAATGTGGGGTTACTGGGTATTTTTACCAACGAATACTCCGAAAACACCAGTCAACAACTCAGTAGACGCATTAGCACCCAGTTTTTGGGAGGAGTACTGGCCCGAGGCAATGGAGACGGTCTTCATACTATCATTCTCAATGCAGGATGCAAAATATTTAAGCAAAAAAGAATACGTAAGAAAAACTGGAACCGTAGCCCCAGCAACACCATCCGGCAAACCAGCTACCAACTGAGCTATAGCTATGACCTTATCTCTTCTGCTTCTCAATTGGTGGGTTCTACCGCAGGTGCGCACGAGGTTACTTTTATTATGACTTTTGGTGCGGCTGAGAAAGTAAGATGCCCTAAAAATCATTTGAGTTATTATAGTAATTTCTGGAAACGCAAACGAATGATGGTGTTGTACTAAGGGGTTTTTCGCAATTATGATAGCAAATGAGCGCTTGCCTAAACGTAAGACAGGCGCTTTATCTATTTTACTTCTTTGAAAACTTGCGAAAGGCTTGTACGGTTTGGTAAATGCCATATCCTACGAATAAACGGCCGATGAATAATATGAAATATGCCCAGCCGTTTATTTCTTTTCCGTAAGGTTGATATTTCCAGAGTGTGACATTTAGGAATTGGAGAAAGGATTTGATGACATAACCTGCACCGTCCAATGAACAGTCCCAAACCCACTGATTGCGTAAAAATAAAGACATTAACCCAAAGAAAGGTATTGCTACAATTATTGTAAAAACAAAACCTCGTAACCAACTGGTGCCATGACGATTGGATAACCCATTGAACCATAATATGGCTAAATTTTGCCTTCTTGGGCTAATGGGCCTTTCGTACCATTTTAATTGAGTAGTTGGTGATCCTTTACTGGCTTTAAGCTCTCGCCAATAAATCCGCATTTCATTACGGTTTTGCTTACCAGCTTCTATCTTGTTACCCTCTGCGGTATAAGTTTGCTTTACAATACGAAATGACTCTCTAATTTTTTGGTAGGCAGTTGTTTTTCCCTCATTTGATTCATATAAACCCAACTCAGTAGGATTTTCATTGATTTCTGCACCAAAAAAGCTCAATGTACACCCAAAATTGGCTCTTGAAATATCCAAGGCTTGTTGAAACTCTACTTCCTGAAAGCTAATGCTGCTGGTACTGCTTACTTTGTTGTGGAGGAACTGTACTTCTTTCTCAAAAGTAGCATTGGAGAAAATGGTAATGCCCATAAAGTCGGTCAGGTGGAATTGCTGGGCGGACTCAAATATTGTATAGTAAAAATCGGCCAAATCGTTGAATACAGTATTTTCAAAATCAACTGATTGTGTAAAAATAGAGTTATGGAATCTCACTTTAGAGTGGAAAGTGGTTTCTTTAAAGCAAACATCTCCTTGAAATTCTACATCCTTAAAGTGAACACTCGTAGGTGTAAAGTCTTCGCTTGTTTTTTCAACACCAAAAGTACATCCTATGAAGCAAACCTGCTTTTTGAAAATAGTTTTTTTGCTATTAACACCATCATCGTCATAGTATTTCTCGTAGCTTACATCTTGTTTAAATATGCAATTTTGAAAAATTACCTTTTCCTCAAAAACACAAGCGTTAAATAGAACCTTTTCCTCAAAATGAATGTGATTAAAACGAAGATCACCTTTAAACTCACAATTGCACAAGTGAATCATCACAGAAAAAGATGTCATAAAGGAGTTCAGTAATCTAATATCCTCTGTTACAACCTCTCCATTAGCATACATAGCCTCAAGACTATGAGGTTGTGATTCTAATTTACTATAATAATTAAAACGTTTTGGAATAGTTCCTATCATACCAGTCAAAGAATATTAATTGAACTGCAGTAATTTACGAAACAAGCTTAGTTTACACAAAGATTAAAAGGATTTCCCCACAATTTATCCAACCTACAATCTTGCAGAGTTTAAAAACGAATCAGTTTTTCCCTGATATTGAAGTAAAATCGTACCACCTATTTCTTTATCTAGGCGATGAAAACAATCCATACACTTATACACTTTGGCTACGCTCCTACCCTGTATTTTTGGGTAGGGTGCATACTACTTACTCATTCACTCTGGGCTCAGCAAACTCCGCAAGAAAACCCAGCTATTATAGAGCTAGGGCAATTGGAAAATGACCGAATTCGGGTAACGGCAAAAGTGAAAACTTCCGCGACCTATCGTGCTTATGACCTGAGGCTACAATACAAAATACCTGCAACCCAAAAATGGAAAAACACTAATATATTATTTACTCGGGTAAACAAGAAAAATACTCGAGGCAATGTACAGTCTTGGACAGTAAAGGTGAGTCCCCAAACAGTCCCTTGGGATAGTGAAGGGAATATTGCCGTACGTCTCATACCGGTTGGTCGCTATCAATCTAAGAAAATTCACCTACCCATCATCTCTTCATTAGCCACTGGGGGTTTGATTGGATTAGGATATTATTTTCAAAGATTATCCGAAGACACCTATGAATTATATGAAGAAGCTACCAATACTGAAGAAGCCCGTAACCTCGACAGGGCCAACGCTCAGTTTAGAAATGGAACCTTGATGTATTACGGAGGAATTCTTACTGGGTTAGTCAGTGCTTTTTTATGGTGGAAAGCCAAATTTCAAGACGATGGGCTGAGAAAAATTGATGCAAACAAAAATAGAATCCACCTCGGCTTAGGTGGTGCGTTCAACCTCCCTCAACTTACGCTGACCATTAAATTTTAACTCAATGAACAATCTTTTCAGTTATTTTATCCAATTGCTACTGCTCATAGTTTTGATGGGTAGTTGTTTAGGTGATCACTACCAACCTCAAACCTTCTTGAGTACTACGCAGGAAAAAGTGCTCTCTAGTGCCGATGCGGTGCTCACTACTGAGATTTTGGGCATTGCCGAGGGAGAAAAATACACTAAATATGGCCATCTCATTAGTCGCTCACCCGATCCCCAAATAGATGCTAACAATGTTTTGGTAAAAATAGACAGCACCTCTGACTTATCCACTGGATTTATTATTCAGGATAGCATCACTAACGAACTAGATGGAAACTCTACTTATTACGTTCGAGCATTTATCCAAAGCGGCGCTCAAGCACTCGTATATGGGCAAGAAGTTTCTTTTACAACTCCAGAAGCCCCCTCAGTAGCTGTGAGGCTGATTGGAGCCGAATCTATTGGCAAATCTCAGGTAACGCTAAGAGCCAGTATCAAAGAGAGTCTCCAAAACATCACCGAACATGGTTTTGTATGGCATACCAGCTCTAGTCCTACCATTGATAATGAGCTCATCAATAAGGGTAGCTTAAACACCACCTCATTTAGCGAACTGATTAAAAACCTTACTCCAGATACCCAATACTATGTAAGAGCCTTTGTGCGCATTGGTGATCAAGCCCCTACTTATAGCAATGAAGTAGCATTTAAAACGAATATTTTATAAGTCAAAGTACAATATGACCACTATGATACATCAGGATTTTTGGAAAAGCGTTGGCTACTTTTTTTTCATCTTCTTAAGATTGAACAGCGTTCAGGCCCAACAAGAGGTGCAATTTACTATTCAATCTGGTACTAATATCATATTTGATAAAACAAACACCCAGTTAAGAGTACCAATATTTTATGTAAACCAAGGGGGAACGCTATCGTTAAACGGAACTATCCATTTTGAAAATGTATTTTTGATGAATGGCACTTTCAAAGGAAGTAAGAAAGTAATTTCAGTAATTGGGAGTGGTGATAAATTAATTTTTGGGAATGTACCTGAGATTAAAGTTGATGAGTTCATCATGCAATCTGATGCCTTAAATGACCAACTCAGTACTAATATCAATATTTCTGTAAAAGAAAAGATCACCCTCAATACAGGGAAATTAGTGGTTGGAAATAATGTTTATCTTTTTTTAGAAGAAAATGCTATCATATCTGGTGGTTCTGCTAAAAGCTTTGTAGAGGGGAAGTTATCAAAAAAAATTGCTACCAATAATACCACATTCTCGTTTCCCATCGGAAAAAACAACACTTGGGGTCCTTTAACCTTAACTACCTGTAATGGTACAACTTCTACCACAACCTTCACTGCTGAATTCTTTGACCAAGGTTTTGAGGATTTTTCAAATCCAAATACTATAAAAGCTTTCCTTAAAGATCGTTACTGGAATTTATCTCGTGACTCAGGAGGATTCAATGCCAAAATAAAAATATCCTGGTCTGGCAAATTAGACTTTAGCGATGACCTTCAGCATTGGTCAGATTTAGCAGTTGCAAGATATAATGGAGAAGCCTGGCAACCACTCGATGTGTCTACGGTGAATGTTAATAATAATGAAGGGTTTATGATAACCCGTGAAGAAGACAAATTCGGAATTCTTACCATCGGCTCAGAAAACCCTGAAAACGCACTCGGAAATGTGTTAATTACCGGTTTTTCTCATTCATCGGGTGAAGTAGGAGAAATAGTAAGAATAGATGGAAAAAACTTTAGCGTTATCAAAAGTGAAAACGTCGTAAAATTTAATAATGTAATAGCAAGTGATATTATTTCCGCGACCCAAAGTCAACTAAATGTCAAAATACCAATAGGGGCAAGTTCTGGTAAAGTAGAAGTTACGACTCAAGGACAAACAGCTATTAGCGAGCAAACGTTTACAATTGTTAATTCTAACGCGCCAATTATATCAATAAATGGTGCAAGCAACTTAAAAACCTTTACAGCTCCCCCTTCTTTTGCCTCTACCTCTCAGGAAATAAGTGTAACTGGGACCAATCTAATTGCCCCAATCAAAGTCAATGCTTCATCTGATTTTGAGGTGTCTACTCTCCCTACCGATGAGTTTAATAGTGAACTAACACTTCCATCAAATAATGGCCAAGTAAACTCTACCATATACATAAGATATACACCTCAAGATGCCGTACAAAACAATGGTATTATAAGTTTTAGTAGCAATAATGCCTCAATACAACAAATAAATGTTAGTGGTAACCCTGTTGCCAGTTTGAGCATATCCAAAGAAAGTCTCACAAAGTTTGTAACTGTAAAAAACCAAACATCAGCCTCTCGCTCTTTTATAATTAATGCAGTAAATATCGACTCTCTGATAACAATAGAGGCCCCCAGTAATTTTGAACTCTCATCTGATAATCAAACCTACACCAGGTTATTGAATATATCTCCAATCAACCAGTTAATTCGGAATCAACAAGTGTATGTACGCTATAAACGTAATACTGTAGGGCTTGACTTAAATAAATCAATCCTGATTAAAGGAAGAAATTTTGATACTCAAACTATCACAGTAAATGGTGAAGCAGTTGATAATAATGCGCCAAACCTAACCATCTCTCCTCTCGAGTTACCCACCTTTTTGACACTAAACGGGACAACCACTCAAGCCACTCCAATTATCTTAAATGGCTTCAACATTAACACCTCATTATTAATAAAAACTTCGGCTCCATTTGAAATAGCGGAAGATACCTTAAACTTTACGGATAGTTTATTGATTGAGCCTAATAACGAAGGGATATTGTTAAACAAAAGAATATATGTGCGATTCTATCCTTCTGCTATTGGCACACAAAACGATAGAATCTCTTTTTATAATTCTGAAATTCCAGAGCAAATAATTTTACTTGAAGGAAATTCATTGGACCCCAGCGCCCCAACAATTACTGATTTTACCCCTAAAAGTGGACGTCCTGGCACACTCGTAACCATTGTTGGAAATAACTTTAGTCCTATTAAGAGTCAAAACAAGGTGATTTTTAATGGGGCTACTGTACTCGATAATTTAATCAAGGAGGCTTCAAAAAACTACTTAGTCGCTGAAGTACCTATGAGCGCATCGGGCACAGGAGCTGTGCAAGTACTAGTGAATGATAATGGAGGTGTCAGCAACAGCAATTTTTCTATTGAAAATGCTAATACAACCATTGCCCCTATCAGAAATCTGGCTAGTACAGCACAAGGTAGGCATCAAGTACTTTTGGAATGGGAGATGGGAGATGTAGTAAATACAAAAAAGGTGGTGATTGAACGCAGTAAAGCAACTGAAAATAATTTTCAAAAAATATATGAGCTTACCGATTTAACTAACAGTTCATTTGTAGACAACATGAACCTTGAAATTGGTGCAATCTATTATTACCGCCTTTTTGCCAAAGGAATTAATAAAGAATCGGCTTCCTCGAGTATTACGGGTATTCTACTACCAAGAGATGAATTTGTTACATCAGCACCTCTTACTTCCCAAAACAACAACATAAAGGTGTACCCCAACCCCAGTTCTAATGGTAAATTCAACATTCAAATCAATCAAAAGAACAGTCCTAAATACCCAGCAATATTGGTAGATAGTCGTGCTAGGTTAATTCGGCATTTTGACAAATTCCCAAATGAAATCGATTTGAGTAACTGTACTTCAGGTTGGTACTATTTAATCATTAGGTACAATCAGGAAAAATTTCATATCAGACTTATTAAAATTTAAAATCACCCAACAGATGAAAACTTTGACAACTTTTTTTGTGGCTCTCGCTTTACTATCTATTCAAAAAGTAATTGCGCAAGGAGGTGCCGCTATCAATACTGATGGCTCTTCTGCTGATCAATCCGCCATTTTTGATGTAAAAAGTACTACTCAAGGAGTACTTCTACCCCGAATGTCAGCCAGTCAACGAATTGCTATTAACAATCCCGCAACGGGATTACTAGTGTATGATACCACCTCAAATACCCTCTATTATTTCAATGGAAGTCTTTGGGTACAAATGACGTCTGGAACCAGTAATGACCTTGCTGGGCAAAGAAAATCCAGCTCAAGTGATTATCTAAGCCTTGTTATACAACAGCAAAAAAACGCGATAACAGCCTTGCTCCAAGAAACCAAAACCCAGAAAGAAACCATCAATAGTCTTGAAAAAAGAATCCAATCTATTGAGCAAAAACTGAAAAGCTTTACAAAAATTAAATAAACACTACGGCAAAACATTTGTCAATCATACATCAGGAAAACTTCAAAACCATCATGTATCAAACTAACTATATTCCTAAAAAACTCACGCGCAAATATTTACTTGCCTTCATCAGCTTATTAGTTTTATCAGTCTCTCACGCCCAATACCGCATTTCCACCCTGGTAGGTGTAAACCCCGAAGGTGGACTTGCCACAAGAGTGAAGTTGAATTATCCTACTGGACTGACTCTGGACTCAGTTGGAAATATTTACATTGCTGATCAACATAACCACATCATTAGAAAGATTGATGCCGTTACGGGAAGAATCAATACCATTGCTGGTACTCGAGTAGCAGGCTTTTTTGGAGACTTGGGCTCTGCTTTGAAGGCTCAATTGAACTTCCCTTATGATGTGACCTTAGATCAGTCTGGAAATATTTACATAGCAGACTTATCAAATCATCGTGTTAGAAAAATAGATAAAACTACCAATATAATTACTACAATCGCAGGAACTGGGTCTAATGGTTATTCAGGTGATTATGGATTAGCCACCTCTGCTAGGTTATGTAGCCCTGCTGGCCTTGCTATTGATACCACTGGGAATTTATACATTGCCGATTTTTGTAATAATGTCATAAGGAAAGTTAATTTTCAAACTAAAATAATTACAACAGCAGCCGGGATCAAAAGCTTTGGGAGCAATGGAGGAGACGGAGGGTTAGCCACCTCAGCATATCTTCATGGTCCGGTGAGAATAGCTCTCGATAAAAAACAAAACTTATATGTGAGTAGTGAAGTAGGAGATGTAATACGCAAAGTAAACGCCCAAACAGGTATTATCTCTACCATTGTTGGCACTGGGCAAGAAGGCTTTTCAGGAGATGGCGACTCATCTACGAGAGCAAGATTATTTATACCTATGGGAATCGCTTTAGATCAACAAGATAACTTATATATTGCTGATCAATTCAATCATAGGATTAGAAAAATCGACTACTCAAACCAGTTTATTAGTACTATTGCAGGATTTGGCAATATTGGCAAATTCGAAGGCAGATTTTTCGGCCATAATATATCAGCAAGTGTAGCAAGATTAAATAGACCCTTCGATGTCGAATTTGACAAACAAGGAAACCTATATGTAGCAGACACCTACAACCACCGCATTCGCAAAATCGACGCCCAAACCAACCTCATTTCCACCATTGCAGGAACTGGCGAAAGAGGCTATGAAATGCCTGGGTATGCAGGAGACCAGGAACATTATCGCAATGCCCGCCTCAGTTGGCCTCACGATATTGCTTTTGATAAAGAGGGCAATATGTACATTGTCGATACCGAGAATCACCGAGTAAGAAAAGTTTTTGCTAAAACAGGAACGGTTTTAACTGTGTTAGGAACTGGAAATGGTTATACCCCTGATGATAGAACTCCAGCCAATATCTCACATATAGATACACCTACTGGTATAGCTATTGATTCTACTGGAAGTATCTATGTAGCAAGTTGGAGGGATAACCACATTGTTAAAGTAAATCCTGATAATACCAGACAAAGAATCGCTGGGCAATATTATTATCATGGATATGGTTTTTCAGGAGATGGTGGTCTCGCCACAGACGCCCGCTTGCATCAACCTTATCATCTTACTCTAAACCCCAAAGAAAACATTCTCTACATCGCCGACCGAAAAAACCATCGAATTCGCCAAGTAAATCTACATACCAAGATCATTACCACTTTTGCAGGCAATGGCATTGCAGGTTATTCGGGAGATGGTGATTCGGCTACCAAAGCCCAAATCAATGAACCAGTAGGAGTTACCACCGATAAAGAGGGGAATGTATTCATTGTGGAGGCGGTAGGCCAAAGGGTGCGTAAAGTGGATATAAAAACTGGGATCATAAGCACCATTGCTGGTACTGGAGTGGCAGGTTACGCGGGAGATGGAGGTCTAGCCACCCAAGCACGACTATACGGCCCTCATCGGGTAGTCATTGATAAAATTGGAAACATATTTATTAGCGAATATGACAATCGTCGCATCCGCAAAATCCATTATTCCACGGGCATTATTACTACCGTTGCAGGTACGGGCAAACCAGGTTCTTTTGGAGATGCGAAACTGGCTACTCAGGCTCAAGTACATGGTCCAGTTGGGATTGCTTTAGACAGCTTGGAGAACATCTATGTGGCAGATCAAAGAAACCACCGCATTGCCAAGCTTACCCAATTGGTAGAGATAGATCTTCAGGCCAATAGCCAATCACTCTTGCCGAGTGACACCCTGTCTTTTGGGCAAGTAGCCTACCAAGCCGTCAAAAAATCGTCGGTAACGATTCAAAATCTAGGGGTAGAAGTTCCATTGCAAATCCAGCAATTGCAGGTAAGTGGCGATTTTGAATTGGAAGTAAGTCCTCCTACTCAGCTCACCCCTAACGCCCAGTTTTTGCTTTCTATAAGAATGAAAACCAATACCTTGGGTAAAAAGTCTGGCCTGTTGACCATTATCAGCAACGATGAGGATGAGACTACTTATCAGGTACATTTGCAAGGCGAAGTGGTCAAGGCCAGTCAAAGCATTGCTTTTACGCTGGGCGAAGAGGCCAGCCAAAGTACCAATACCAGCAAGTTTACTTTGCAAGGCACGGCCAGCTCGGGTTTGTTTGTGTCTTATACCAGTTCCGATCCTGGGGTAGCTACTATTTTAGGCGACCAAGTAACTATTGTAGGAGCGGGTACCACCGAGATTACCGCCCGCCAAGTGGGCAATGCATTTTATAATCCAGCACCTCCAGTAACCCACACCTTAACGGTTACTCAAGCCCCTCATATTGCGGTATTTGGTACCGATCATTTGCCTTTGTTTAGTGCGACTCCTAACAGTTTTTCAGCCAGCCAACCTATGATTGTAGAAGGAAATAATTTGAATGATGCGATCAACATTCAAGCTTCGGGGAAGTTTCGGGTTTCTATTGCGCCCAACGATGGCTTCCAAACCACGCTTGCCCTCAACCCTGCCAATGGTAACCTCAATACGACCATTTATTTGCGTTACCATCCTGAGGGAGCCAGTCAAGACGAAGGAGTCATTAGATTGAGCAGTAATGGGGCTATAGAGAAAACGGTTATCGTGAAGGGTAGTTCCTTGCCCACCATCAATGTTTCCACAAATTTTCTGGATGCTTTTAACATTAGAGAGGGGCAAATTTCTTTTGTACGCTCTTTTCAAGTAAATGGGTTTAACCTGGATGAAGACATTGTACTCACAGCTCCCGCCAATTTTTCTATATCCCAGGATGGTAGTCAATTTTTTAGTACCCTTCGGCTCAATGTTAGCAACCAAGTAGTGGCCAACACCACCGTTTATGTACACTATACCAGGGCTTTGGTAGGGGTTGATCGTAACCAAATACTCACGTTGCAATCTGAGGGGGCAGACACTCAAACAATACAATTAAACGGAGAGGCGTTTCCTCATACCAGTCCCTTCCTCCAGCTTTCCCGCTCGAGTATGGTAGGCTTTTCCAGCATAGAACGTGAGGTGTCCGAACCAGATTCTTTGTCTCTAAAAACTTATAACATTAGTGCCGAAATACGGATCAATGCTCCTCCTCAGTTTGAGCTTTCGCTGGACAAACAACGCTATGCGCAAACCCTCACCATCGACGGTAGCCAAGGAGACATTGACAATCAAAAGGTTTACGTTCGTTTTCATCCAGGAAGCATTGGTATTTTCAACGGAAACTTGACCTTTTCGAGCAGCGGTGCTCCCATCCAGTTGGTGAGTTTACAAGGGGAGGCCAAATCTATTAATGGCCCATTGATCCGAAACGTTGCTCCTTTGCAAGTACGTCGAGGCACCAAAATAACCATTGTGGGAGAAAACTTCAGCCCGGTTCCTGAGTTGAATGAGATCACCATTAGAGGGCAAAAAATCTTACCCAGTCAGATGATAGAAGCCAGTAGAAACCTGTTATTGGTAGAAATACCCCTACTCCCTCCCGGTAAAAGTACTGTAAACATTGTAGTAGGAGGCAAAAGCAACACCAGCCTGGATTTGCTCGAGATATTAGCTGAAGAAAACAGCATTCCTCCGGTAAGAAACCTTAACGCTTTCATCAGAGGACGTAGAACAATACAACTTACTTGGAATATAGAAAGGAATGCAGAAATTGAGAAAATCATCATTGAACGTAAGAATCCTGATTCTACCACCTACTCCCCCATTGCCGAGATCAGTGATTTGACCAACATTACCTATGTTGATAAAGACAGCATATTTTTCAGACTGGGCGAAACTTACTTTTACCGAGCCATTGCCAAAGGAATCAATGCCGAAGCGGAGCCTTCTAACGAAGTGGGAGTGGTCATCCCCAAAAATGAAGTAATCACGGGTAACTACCAAAACTTGCCACCTGAGTTCCTGAAGGTGTATCCTAACCCCAACACTCAAGGTATCTTTTATTTTCAATTTCAAACAAGTTCAATTCCCCAAGGAAGTCTGATGGTGTACACTCAGTCGGGTAAAGTACTCCAAGAGTACGCTCAAATTCCTACCCAAATTGATTTATCCAAACTTCCATCTGGAACCTATCATTTGCTTTTGCTCACCAAGCAAGGGAAAATTAAAAAAACAATTGTTAAAAATTAAACCCATACAATGATGAAATCTCTAAAAATAAATTTGAATTTATTACTGATTGTAGCGTTTTGGTGGTTGTCTTTTGGGTTATTAGAAGCCCAAAACGAGCACCGAGGTAAAATTAAAGCGACCTCATTACGACAAGAATATTTACCCAAAATCACCTGGATATATCCTTCCAGCCCCAGTGTAGATCGCAACCAGAGGGCTGAACTTATTTTTTGTGTCAAATCACCGCTTAACTTGGCAATTCAATCGCTCACTCTAGTGAAGGATAAGAAAGAAATTCCTCTGAAGTTATCCCAATTGAAAAAGGGGGGTAAGTGTGGCAATGGGGGAAGCCAATACAACTATATCATTGAGTTCGTGGTGGACGATATTGACCGTGAACTTGAGTTTTCTGTCAAAGCTACCAACGAGGCAGGCACTAGCAAATCAGCCACAAGAAAAGTCACGGCCAAAAACGTAGACATTCGTAAACTGGTCAAGAAGTTGAAACCTGATTTTAATCGCAAAAAGTATTATGCCCTTATTTTTGCCGTCAATGATTATAAAAATCAAAAAAAGCTCAAAAGACCTATTGAAGATGCTCAACGATTGTCAAGGGTATTGAAAGAATATTATGGATTTGAGGTAGAAACCTACCCAAACCCTACCCGTGGTGAGGTAATAGATGCGCTCAACCGGGTGAAAAAAAAGCTTGATCCTAAAAATTACAAGCATAATAATTTGCTCATTTTTTATTCGGGACACGGCACGGTAGTAGATAAAAATGGTTATTGGATGCTAAAAGATGCAGGTGATAAACCCTCTAGTTGGCTTAGCAATGCTGAAGTACTTTCATTGATTAATACCTTGGCTTTCAATTGTCGGGATATACTAATGGTCATCGATGCTTGTTATAGTGGGGCTATTTTTACTCCCAACAGCGAAATAAAAAGCGGGAGTTTGCCCATACAAGTTTTAAACAAAGCAGAATCTTATCAGGCCATTACGAGTAATTTTTTAAGGTTTATCCGCGAGGATAGTCCATTTGTAGATTGTTTGGCAGGTGCCTTAAGAAACAATGAATTACCTTTTGTAACTTCTTCTCGGATTTTCAATAGCTTAAAAAGTTGTTTTCTAAGCATATCTCCTGAAAATATCCCTCAGTTTCGAAAGTTAAATGTCAAGGCAAATATCAATATTGGAGACTTTATTTTTTATCAAAAAAGCAAAGCTGTGGAGATGCAAAGGAAGTAATTTTACTTGTTGCTTGCACATCACTTTTGGTCTCCTTTTTGGGTAAAATCAACGATTTGGAGATGATTTCTTTTTATCTGGTGACCAAGTATAAATATACAGATTTCATATATTTTCTATGATTTTGACTTGGTTGCTTCCAGCGGCTGATCCTTACAGGACAAGCATTTTTTGATGCCAAAAAACTAAGGAAAAAAGCTTGGACAGTTTATAAATCCCGGTTTTACCGTAGGGATGTTAAGTTCTGTTTTCACTTAATTTCAATATTAAATTTATGTTAAGGATATAGCTAATTTTTATTGTTGTGGAGCCTAT
>DMXI01000645.1 GCA_003483885.1 Microscillaceae bacterium | reverse complement strand
AGTTCCTCTCCTTTGGAGAGGCTAGGAGAGGTTTAACAACGACTCCTGGCTGGCACACGCGAGTAACAAATAGCCTAAATCCTTAACAACATTAAACCTGAGCAGCCAAGGAAAGAATTATTCTGTGATAAAGAAGTTCCTCTCCTTTGGAGAGGCTAGGAGAGGTTTAATAACAGCTGGTGCCTTGTTCAGGCTTTTAGCTTACTACACACCACCAGCCAAAAGACAGGTTATTATTCAAGAGTTCAGAGTCACCCTTCGGAAGACTCTGAACAACAGACAAAATCTGGTTTTAACGGTTTTTCCCAGCTTGCTGTCCAAATTCTTGTCTAAATATGGGCTTTTCTACGTTGGTGCGTACACCACCCGTGAGTTTTTGCATTTCCTGATTAGAAAGTTTGGCTGCTTTTAAATTTTTCATAAATCGTTATTTTAAGGATTAAAAAAACTATTTGCAAAGATAGTACTTATCCAGTGAATTGCCCCGAGTTGTATGAGATGTTCGGTTGGTTATTCAAATAACCATTCTTTGGCTGCTTTTAGCGAAGCAAAATACTGTTCAGCATAGGCCCCTTTATGGTCTTCTTCCCATATTTGCCGAGCGGCTATATTGGCCACAAATTCCTGCGGAAGTATATGGGCAAACCTCTTTACAAAGCCTACTACAGGAGCAATTATTTTAAATATTTTCTCTTGGTATTCGGGCGTAATGATGAATTGCATATCGGTGCCATCACTGATTAAGTATTGACATTGATGCAGCATAATGTTGTCAGCAATGATTTGACAGTACTCGAAAAGTTCTTCTGGATTCATGTAATTGGTGGCTGCCTTCCAACTCCAAATAAATAAAGATTTTTCCTTGTCCAGTTCTATGTCAAGGTATTGATTGGTAAATATGATCATTTGTACTAGCTTATAGTATATGTGTGATTTTGGCTAAGCAGTAGGGATGTATTGGCAAAGGGAGGATCAATCAGTGTATGTATTTATAAATATGAGATCTCTTGTATTTTTACTTAAGTCTTTGATCACGCAAAGGTTGTTTGGGTAAACCTGAATTTGAGGTTTAGCAGTTACAATTTACAAATTTAATGCCCTGAAGCAGGGAGTGATTTTAGATAAAAAATGCGAATGCTGCCATATCACAACATCCGCAAATTCATTGGTTTTACCAATTACTCATTTACAAAAGCATTCAATTCGGAGGCATGTTCATAGCCCGAATAGATAGACTTGTGGAGTTTGTCTAGAAAATCTTCAAAGCTCGTCATTCCTTCAAAGTCTTGGGCCAATGCCTGTGGTGTAATGAGTACTCTTTGGTAGAGCTGGGGCAACAACATCAGCGGTTCGGTAAAACGAGGCTGAACACGCTCCTTTTTTTTGTGAGGTGTTTCTGCCTGGTGAAAATGAGCCGATACGGCTCTAAAAACCGATAAAAAGGTGATTTTGCGTTGTTTGGGCCAGTCTAGAGGCAAGAGCTTTTGCTGAGGTGCCTGAGGCACCGATCCGCTTTTACATACCTCTATAATATGTTGTTTGATCTCCTGAAAAGAGGAGATGCTGCTGGGTTGATTCATCATCTCAATATTTAAAGGGTTAGTTAAACTAAATAAGCAGGGGTTATTATAAATTCCCTCGAGTTTTGTGCTTTACTATAATATACTCAAAACTATGGAGAAAAAGGAGGAATTTGGGGATTTGTACTCAAATTTTTATGGGTTTTTAGCGGATTATTTAGAACTTTAGAATTCAAACAGGGGAGAAGAAGCCTCAAGGCTTGTACTTGAGGCCATCAAATTAATCTTTATACGTAAATTGGATAGGCACGATAAGTATAGACTCTTGTTTAATTTCTTTTCTAGCCTAATAGAACTCGTCTAGGCGATGCTGCCCAAATGTGAGTTTCGATTTTAGCATTTTTTATTTACTCCTGTTCATTCATATCTTCATAATTCAACTGACTGTCCAGGTTGCCCAAATCTAATACACCACCTCCTGCGTTGGGTTTCCATCCATTTTTTAGCCCATACAAGATTGTTTGTCTTACGATGTAGGGTGGAGGGTTGTCGTAGGCTTTGGCCAGTTGGTGTCCCACTTTTTTATAGGCGTTATTGAGCCGGGTCCAACTAAAAGTAGCTTTTATCTTTTGTCTGGGATTATCGTAGTGTTCAATGAACAACAAACCAAAATTATCCCCTTCAAAGTTTGCGGCATCTCCCATCCATCGGTATTTTATATCTTCTACTACAATGCTGCGAGAACCTTTTTTAGGTAAAGCCATGGCTCCATTTATTGATAATACTTATTAGAAAGCACTCTGACGGTGATATTTTGCGTACATCGCCTTGCATAATTTTTCACTTCACGTTTTTCAGTTTTAATTCAAAGCTTATTCCGCTATACTTTGCATAATAATGCCGCACAACCACGCGCCATAAGTACCCACAGCGTAGCCCAATACCGCCAATAATACGCCTACTGGGGCTAGTGAAGAGTGAAATGCTGAAGCTACTACCGGGGCCGATGCGGCGCCTCCTACATTGGCTTGGCTACCTACGGCCACAAAGAAAAA
>DMXI01000437.1 GCA_003483885.1 Microscillaceae bacterium | reverse complement strand
ATCCATTCATAATTCATAATTGCTCATTAACCATTGATCATTAAAAAAGTCACACATTTACCATAAACCCACCACTTTTCACCTTTATTACAAGAGCCAAAAACCTGTTCTTTGTGCCATTGTTTACTTCATCAAACACATTTATGAGTCAAAAAATAAACAACGCCAAGGCCATTTACTTAGAAGGTATTCGAGATGGTAATTATCGTGAAGCAGTAGAAAAGTACACAGGCGCACGCTACACCCAACACAGTACTGGGGTGAAGGATGGCAAAGAAGGGTTCATCGAGTTTTTTGAGGACTTTGTCCAAAGGTGCCCTGTACGTGATATACAAATTGTACGTACCTGGGAAGACGGCCAATACGTATTTGTGCAAGCTTATCAAAACATCAACAATGGAGAAGCTCAATGGGTTACTACCGATTTTTTTGATACCGACGAAAACGACAAAATGATTGAGCACTGGGATGTAATCCAGGCTTATGTTGACAAAACGCCCTCGGGGCATACCTCAATCGATGGCCCCACCGAAGTAACTGACTTAGACAAAACCGAAGAAAATAAAGCGCTGGTTCGTAGCCTTATCCAAAATGCTTTGATGCCAGGAGGTAATACCTCTAAACTAGATCAATACGTATCTACTGAAAAGTATATCCAACACAACCCTGAAGTAGAAGATGGCTTTGAAGCCTTCCAGAGGCTGGTTACGGCACCCAATCGCCCTCTCAATTACCAAGAAATTGTCTTGTTGGTGGGACAGGGAAATTTTGTAGCAACGCTTTGTAAAGCAACCTGGACCGAAAACGGGAAGTCGCAAGATTTTGCTCAAGTAGATATTTTTAGAATAGAAAACGGCAAAGTAGTAGAACACTGGGACTGTGCAGAACCTGTACCTGAGCACAGTGTCAATGGGGGAAAGTTTTAGCGAGATAGTGAATGGCTCGTATAATCCAGATTTAGAGCTGTCTCATAATATTTTATAAGCCGCGTCATACCTGACAGGTAGGATGTTCAGAATTTCAAAAAAGCTCCCCACGTTTTTTGAGCTACTCAATACTTGAAAAAAGTATATATTCAATTACCTTTTCCAAGATACAAAAAGTATTCTTGGAAATTTAGGGGTTCCTCCTTTGAAGGAGGTGCCGTTTACGGTGGAGGATGTTGGTTGGCACCTAACTATTTGATTAATAGATGCTAAACATCCCTCTATATCTCCCTTCAAAGGGAGAGTCCTCGGTCTAACTACTTGAGTTTTTGTTTTTTCAATGGTAATGATCAGCTTTTATATTTTGACGATCAAAAATAAAAACACGGGGAAGAAATTCATTGATTCTGAACATCCTACCTGACAGGTTTTGCCCCCCCTGCCTTGCGGGATTGTAAACTGTCAGGTATAAATTTCGATAAAGTAATTTTTTATTAAAGAAAATTTGGTTGTATTTAATTTATGAGACAGCCTCTATCCAAAGTCTTACAAATAATCAGACAATTTCACTTTAGTATCGCACATACTCGAGGTTATCTTGAAAAGAAAACGATCCTTCAGCCCTCGGCTTGCGGTATATACCTTTTTTCCTGGAATACAGCGAAACGTACCTGAAGAACCTTTGAATATGCCACTGATAGTCCCCCCTCCTACATTCTCTACATACACATACACCTTCTGATTGGTATCATTCACGATCTTAAAATAATTTGCCTGGGTGGTTGCTTCATTGGCCTTATGGGCGCTTATAAACGAAGTCAAACTAAAAATGGCACAAATGAAGAATAGATTTTTTAACTTTTTCATTGTTTGATTCTGATTTAGGTCTGTTAAAACATTCAATGGTATTTGGTGTAAAAGTAGGCACTAAAAACCAAAAAGTGGCGTAACGGTTATGCTATGATTGAATGATCTTATGTTTTTTATGAATAAGACATAATACATATTTATGTTAAACACATTGATGCCCACAAAAAAGCCTGAAGTTTTACAACTTCAGGCTTGATATTATTTACTTATGTCTGTCTTATCCTTGGAAAAACTCCCTCATTCTCTCAAAGAAGTTTTTATCGCTTTTCTTAGGATTGGGCGTAAAGTTTTTAGCATCACGCAATTGCTCTAGCAACTCACGTTCTTGCTTGGTCAAACTTTGAGGAGTCCAAACATTGATGTGTACCAATTGATCTCCTTTGCCATAACCTTCAATATCTTTGATACCTTTGCCACGTAAACGCAAAATTTTACCACTCTGCGTACCTGCATCTATTTTGATCTTAGCCTTGCCACCAATGGTAGGTACTTCTACCGAAGTTCCCAATGCCACCTCTACAAAACTCAATTGAAGATCATAGATTACGTCAGTACCACGGCGCGTCAAGTGTTCGTGTGGTGTTTCCTCAATCACAATGAGCAAGTCTCCAGGTACTCCACCTCTTGGAGGTACATTTCCTTTTCCTGACATTGACAATTGCATTCCTTCGGTTACTCCGGCAGGAATACTCACTGGGATTACCTCTTCTTCCAGTTGGCGCCCTTCACCCGCACAAGTTTCACACTTCTCGTTGATGGTTTTTCCTTCACCATTACAAGTAGGACAAGTACTGGTAGATACCATTTGCCCTAGCATTGTATTGACTACCTTGCGTACCTGGCCCGATCCACTACAAGTGCTACAAGTGCTGAGCGAAGAACCATTTTTGGCTCCATTCCCTCCACAAGTCTCACAATTGGTGTATCGTTTTACTTTTATTTTCTTGTCTACCCCTTCCGAAATCTCTTCCAGGGTAAGTTTTAGCTTAATTCTTAAGTTGGAACCACGACGGGCACGTGCTCCCCGGCCGCGACCACCGCCACCAAAAAAGCTATCGAATGGGCTACCACCTCCCCCAAAAATATCGCTAAACTGGGAGAAAATGTCATCCATATTCATACCGCCACCGCCGCCAAATCCACCAGACATACCTTCATGCCCGAAGCGATCATAGGTAGCGCGCTTTTCGTCATTACTCAATACATCATAGGCTTCCGCCGCTTC
>DMXI01000436.1 GCA_003483885.1 Microscillaceae bacterium | reverse complement strand
CAGAAGCTCAGATTATTATATAATATAGCCTTTTGAGTTTTGTAATAAAAATGGCTGTTGTGAAATACCATCAAAAGCCCCTCTTACTCTCCCCGAAAGGGAGTAAGAGGGGCTTTTGATGGTATTTCAAAACATCCATTTTTATTATGGAACCTAAATAGGTATATTATTCTATCAATTGAGTTTTCTTTAATTTTTGAAATCCCAAAAGGCTGCAAAAACGAGGGGAGCTTTTTTAAAACCGCAGGGCGAAGCCTAAGCTCAACGAAGTTAATTTTGAACACCCTACCTGTCAGGTCTAAAGTATTTCAAAAGCTACAAACTCACCACTTCTCCATCTGCTGGAATTTCTATTTGAATGCTTTTTTCGCTCATTGCTTTTTGTAAATCAGTGCGTTTGATATTGCAATGATTCACGGTATCCATGTGAATTGCCACAATCTTGGTGTTGGGGGCTTGTTGGTGTACTTTAGCAATGTCTTCGGGAGTCATTGTAATGGGATCACCTTGTACAAACTGAGCACCCCCTGCGTTTAGTACCGTCATTTGGGGCTTGAGGGTGTCTAAGGCGCGTACTACTTCTTCGTGCCAAATGGTATCGCCTGCTACATATATTTTATCTTCGTTATGCTCGAATACAAACCCAGAAACAGGTCCCATCATTTTGGCCAACTCACCCGTACCGTGCACCCCGCCAAAGCGATGAATTGTAATGCCTTCCCACACTACTTTGTCTGCAATCACGGTTACGTTCGTGAATCCTTGTCCTTTGATGAGTTCTTCATCGGGGGCTTGACAAAACAAAGGAGTGTCTTTAGGCAATATTTCCTGGGCTTTTGGGTCCCAGTGATCAGGGTGGGTATGGGTTACAAAAATGGCATCGATTTCTTTTACCAAAGTTGTCAATTCTTCAGTGTTTAAAGGTAAGTCTACCATCGGGATACGAAGTGCAGGTTCTGAATTGGGTACTGGATCAAAAGCCTCTTTTTCGGCCAACATAGGGTCTACCAACATTTTTTTGCCTGCTATATTTACCACGATGGTGGCGTGTCTTAACAATTGAATATTGCTCATTGCTTTACTGTTTATTTGATTTGCCACAAAGTAAATAGCAAAGCAGGGCAGTTGTCATTGATTTCGATCAAGAAATACGGCGGCGAATACGGCTCAGGGTTTCAGGGCTTATATTTAGGTAAGACGCAATGTGGTATTGAGGAATGTTTTGGATCCAACTGGGCTTGGTCTCGAGCAGTTCTTTGTATAACTCTTCTGGTTCTTTGGTGAGTCGGCTAAACTCGCGGCTTTCACGTTGAGTCAATATACCCAAAAAAGCAGACCTAAAGCTGGCATCTACGCCCTCGTGCTGGCTCAAAAAAAGGTCAAATTGAGCACGGGGGATCATTTTGATGTTTACCTCGGTGAGGCATTCCTGCCATTTCCGAGATTGGATTGCGTTATGCAAAGACACACAATCGGTGACAAACTCGCGAGCTTCATAAAAGTCCAGATTGAGTTCTTTTTTGTCGGTCACATAAAACTCCCGCACAATACCACTTACCAAATATTTTACTTGACTTTCTACCGTTTGTGGATTCAAAATGATGCTTCCTTTTTTGAGCGTTTTGGTAGGAAAAGAAGCCAACAATGCCTTCCAAACTTCTGTAGGGGCAGGTGTATGTCTTTTTTCCGTGTTTAAATGATTAGGTGCATTTTCCATAGTCTTGCTGATATGCATGTTAAATCCATTGTAAAGATAAGGCTTTTTTGCTATTATTGGTTCAGCGGAATTTGATCACTACAGACATTTTTTGAACACATTCCATTCTCTTTTCACCTTAAATTCGACAATTATGACAATTGAAAGCATTTTAATTTGGGTTGCCTTGGGCGCAGTAGCGGGTTGGCTGGCCAGCAAGCTGGTAGGCGGAGTTGGGTTTGGCCTCATTGGCAACGTTCTCATAGGTATTGCGGGTAGTTTTATTGGTGGCTGGTTGGCAGTAAAACTCAAAATTGCTGGAGCTGCCGTGGGAGGACTCAGCATCCCAAGCATTGTAACAGCCATTGGGGGTGCCGTAGTTTTGCTGATTTTGCTTAAACTTCTGAAACGCTGATGTTTCTCATATACACAGATCAAAGGCCCTTGTATCACTGATGATATAAGGGTTTTTTTATGCAACCTCTGCCTGTTTTTCATCTCTTTCTGCAAAAAACAATCTCTTAACTAACAACTAAGTAGTCTTGTAAGTTAAAAACATATCTTTTCACACTTCTAGGTCAATTTTCCAGATCAACTATCTATTTGCCAATGATCTAACTGGAATTCTTCATTGAAACTGAGTAAGACGAATCGTTCTTTATTTTGAATTTTGAATAATAGCTCAAAACGCTCCTGTTGCTCGAGGCTAATCATAATCAGCTCAACATTTTTTCCTTTTTGCAGGGCACTACAATGAACCTCCCAGCGATGCTTATGTTGGATTACCCAACTTACGACTTCTTTGAGCCTTTGGTGCAGCCAGGCGAAGTCTAACCCCCAATCTGACACAATATCGCTCGATACCAGCAGTTGAATACGCTGTTGATGAATCACGATTTGGTTTTCATACCAACCAAAATCCGCATTGAAGCTAAATGTTTTGGAGTAATGCATGGTCCTTATTTTTGGAAGAGATGCTTATCTGCCCAGAATGTGCCAAAAGGAATAATAGAGGCTAATAAAGCTTTACCCGCCTTTTTCCAGGGCCAGTTTAGGTCTATTTTCACTTGTAGTACCAACAATACATAACTTACAAATAGCAATCCGTGTACAATACCTAATATTTGATTGGGAGCAGGGTAACTAAAAGCATACTTGAGCGGCATCGTAATGAATAGCAAGAGCAAAAAAGAGCTTCCTTCGGCAAATGCTAATATGCGCAATCTACCCAGCGGTGTTTTCAATAAATGAGTCATAAAGGTAACTTTAGAAATGTCGTAAAAGTGGTCTGAACCAAGGAATACTCAATAGAATGATCAGAAGACCTATGGAAAAATAAAGCGCCGTTACTTTGAACTTTCGAGCATCTTCCTCGCGTCTTTTGGCCCAACTTCCGCCAATTGTTATCAAGACTACTGCAGTAAGCATCATGAGTATATGGTATACCCCAAAGAACCACATTTGATAATTGTTGCCCCCACCATTTTTCATAAAATATTTTGTAACAGGACTCAATAAAAAATAAAGCGTAAAACCTAACATCAGTTGAGTATGGGTGATCGCATTGGCAATAATTCTTAAGAGTTTATCCCGAGTAGTATATCGTCGTTTGCTCAAATATCCGTGTATACTTGTGACCACTACTAAAAGAAGGCTTAGCAATACTAACCAACGAAAAACATTGTGAATGGCTAAAAAATTTGTGTACATATCGTTCTTAATTTTTATGCAAAACTAGAGGCGATTGTAACGCAGGGGTTAGGACGGTTCAGGCAAAAATCCAGACATTTCAATCATTTTACGATATTGGGAGGGAGTATGTCCAGTCTTTTTCTTGAAAAATCGACCAAAATAACTTTGATCGGTTATTCCTAAGCGAAAACTAATCTCTGCAATTGGTAGGGTAGTTTGTGCCAGTAAAACTTTACTTTCCAATAAAATCACTTCCTGAATCCAATCGCGGGCCGTACGGCTTGTCACCTGTTTCACACATTTGTTGAGATGATTAGGGGTAATGCCTAACATTTCTGCATAATCCTGAATGCTTTGGGTGGTTTGAATGTGTTGAGCAAGTAATTGTTTATATCTGGCTGTAATCGTCTCGTTGGATTTAGCTGCTTTATGGGACCTAGGTGCTATAAACCTGGTCAATTCTAAAAACAAAGTCTGAAGATATGCGGCTATCAGCTCATACTTATTTTCCAAGTCTTGGATAAACTCCGCTTCTATTCTCTCAAGAAGATAAATAAGTGTAGGTGTATGGTGGGCGGGTACTTCTACCAGTGGTTGGCCATCAAGATGTAAAAAATCCAATTTTTGTAGCGTAGTTTCCTGCATGCCAGCCAACAGTTTATCGGTGAAATGGCAGGCAAACCCTTCTACATCACTGCTGGTGAGTGCCGCGTAGGTAATTTGATGGGCAGGTATAAAACAAAAAGTATGAGGGCGTACCTCATAACTATCTACCCCTCTACCTCGATGCAGTACTCCTTTGGTGATAAAGAAAAAATCGTGAAAATTTTTACGATGGGGTGGTAACGCCTCTATCATCAAATGCTGAGTATGCTCTAAACGATGAAAGCCAAACTGGTTAAAATCCTCGAACATGGCCTGATCCCAATACCGATCTTGTACCGAAAATCGTTCTACTAGCTCTTTGGCACTCAAGGTTGGGATCAATGATTGGTTATCTCGTTCCAAGCTTTAAAGGTCTACTTTATAATTCAGTTGTATCTCATCGCCAGTTTTGCCGCGAAAGCCCCAATGAGTGGGAGGTGATTCTATAATACAAATTTCCAAGTCATTCACGGCAATGTTCAGTTGGGTAGATATTTCATGAAACAAGGCATGAATCAAGGCTTTTTTGGTCACTTCAGTGCGCCCAGTCATCATCATAACCTCGATAATGGTATACGCCTCCGAGCGATCTTCTGGATAGATAAAATCAGTGGCATCTAAGCCTATAAAACGGTGAAATCGCTTGTCAGCAGGCATTTTCAGTACCTCCACCACACATTCGTGAATCACTCGTGATAAATCTATTTTGGTTTTATCCAAATGGGTTTTTAGTCCATATATTTTTATTTGTGACATTCCGTTTTATGGTTAAAGAGGTTGTCTCATAAACTTACTGCTGAAGAATTTTCTTTGATAAAATAGCTTTTTGAAGCACTTTAGACCTGACAGGAGGGTGTTCAGAATTTCAAAAAAACTCCCCACGTTTTTAGAATTAAATTATTTGAAAAAAAAGCACGACCTCGATTACCTTTTCTAAAATACAAAAAGTATTCTTGGAAATTTAGGGACTCCTCCTTTGAAGGAGGTGCCGTTTACGGCGGAGGATGTTAGTTGACATCTAACTACCTGGTTACGAGGTATTCAACATCCTCCTTAGTCCTCCTTCAAAGGAGGATTTCTCGGCCTAATTACTTGAGCTTTTGTTTTTTCAATGGTAATGATCAACTTTCATATTTTGACGATCAAAAATAAAAACACAGGGAAGAAATTCACTAATTCTGAACACCCTACCTGTCAGGTCTGGAGCTAAAACTAAAATATTATTTGGTTTAGCGTATATTATGAGATAGTCCAATGTTCAACGATGACATTACTTAGTCACCACTTTAATGCTATTCTTAATCAGTTCTATTTTTTGCTGTAAACCCTCTAGGCTTTGGTCTAAAATGGTCACGTGTCCCATTTTACGGGAAGGTTTAGTCAATTTTTTTCCATACAAGTGCAAATAAGCTCCCGTTACGCCCAAAGTTTCATTCACCCCTTCATATATAGCATCCCCGGTGTGCCCAGCGGCTCCCAATACATTCACCATAGCGGCCAAGCTCTGAGTGCTGGTATCGCCCAAGGGCATATCCAATACGGCTCGCCACAACTGCTCAAACTGAGAGGTGCCATTGGCTTTGATGGTATGGTGACCACTGTTATGAGGGCGAGGTGCTACTTCGTTTACCAAAATCTCTCCGTCTTTGGTCAAAAACATCTCAATGGCCAGCAAGCCTACCATATCAAATGCTAACATGACTTTTTTGGCAATGGCTTCGGCCTGAGTGGCCAATTCGGGAGCAATTTGAGAAGGGGCCAATAGGTAATCTACCAAATTATGTTCGGGATGAAACACCAACTCTACTACAGGGAAGGTGGTCATGTCCCCGCTTTCGTTGCGGGCAATAATCACCGAAATCTCTTTGTCAATATCCACCAATTTTTCGAGCAAACTCGGGTTTTCAAACGCCTTGTCAAAATCGGCTGAGGTGCTTAGTTTTTGCACTCCTCGGCCATCAAAACCACCTTTGCCTAACTTTTGGAAAGCAGGCAAAAAATCGGCGTTGGCTTCCAGTTGGCTTTTATCATCAATCAATACAAAGTCAGGGGTAGGAATTTGGTGGGTTTGGTAAAATTGTTTTTGTACTCGCTTGTCTTGGATCGTGCGAATAACCTGAGGCTGAGGAAATACCTTTTTACCTTCTTGCTCCAGTTTTTCGAGCGCATCTACATTTACATTTTCGATCTCAATGGTCAGCAAATCTACAGTTTGCCCAAACTGATACACCGTGTCAAAATCAGTGAGTTTGCCTACCTCAAAATGATTGGCAAATAGTTTACAAGGCGCATTGGGATCGGGGTCGAGAATGCTTATATCCAAATCAAAATCAATCGCAGCCTGGATCAACATCCGCCCAAGCTGTCCTCCACCTAAAATACCTACTTTTCTTTGCATCTTATTTTATTGTCAATTTTTTATACAGAAGACTTTTGAAATTTTGAGGCAAATGTAGGTAAATAATTCTTGGGAACGACGTAGGAGGTAATGTTCACCTAATTTTTACCCACAAAGTTTTAAACTATCTGGCTAAACCTATGTGCTTGTGCTGGTTCACCACCACAAAGCAGCCCAAAATCCACCCAAAACCCCCGCTTTTTTTCATTGTTTATTCTCCTTTTATAAAGTTAAACCCACCATTGGTGAAGTAACCCCAACCCTTAGTGAATTACCCCGTCTGCATTGCAGTGAGATTATCTAATTTTATTACCCACTATACAACACTCACGAACCGATAGTGCAAGTAATCTATCATTAGATACATACACATTTATGCTACAACAAACTCAAAAAAATCAAGCATCAGATCAAAATTCACTCGTTGCTCAGAAAAAAGCCAATCCACAACAGGCATATCCCACCAAAGAAAAAAAGAAAAAACCTATACAAGCCAAGAATGGGAACGGAAAGCCAATTACCCCTATCCAGGCAAAAAACGGGAATGGAAAACCAATTACTCCTATTCAAGCAAAGCGAGGCAGTGTCCTTCAGCGTAAGCAGGCCAATTCTCAAGGCCTACCTACCCAAATGCAAGCCAATATGGAATCTATGGGAGGGGTAAATATGTCGGATGTTCAGGTAAACTATAACTCCGCTAAACCCAAAGAAATAGGAGCATTAGCCTATGCTCAAGGTAACAAAATTGATATTGGTCCAGGGCAGGAAAAACACCTTCCTCATGAAGCCTGGCACGTGGTGCAGCAAAAGCAGGGTCGGGTACAAGCCAACAATCAAGTGCAGGCAAAGGGTTTACTACTCAACGACAATCCTGCGTTGGAGAAAGAAGCCGATGTAATGGGGGACAAGGCCATGCAGATGAAAGCGGCTGAACAACCTGCCCAATTAAAAGAAGGAGCACAATCGGACAATGCTAGCATACAGGGGAAAGTAGCCCAGCTGAAGCCCGATAATGATACCTTGACCCCTGATCAAAAGTCTGCACTGGCTTACATCGACTCTGAGCTTGAAGTTGCCCGCGATATTGAACAATTGTTTCAAAACATTATTTTCGATGTTAACCTTATCAGTGGGCTTAAAGATACATCGGTGTTTAATGAAGAATTTTGGAAACTGGCCATCAATGAAACATTAGATGCCCTTGCAGTAATAGCTCCTGAGCACCTTGAGGCAATAGTTACGGTGGGGGCAAAACTTGTTAAAATAGCCCACGAAACCTATCGAAGGGTAACTGATGCCGAAAAACATAATAAAAATACCTTGGGCTTTTATAGCGATTATAAAGCTACTCAAGAGACACAAAGTCAACTTATTAAGGATTTAGAGTCAGAAAAAGCCGAGATTCTAAGGGATCCAAATTCTTTGGCAGTGCTGTTTAATAAAGGAAAAAAGCCTCATGTTGAAATAAGGGCACAAGCTCAAATAGTAGCAAATGCACTGGAATCAGCCCAGTATTTATCTATGATGCAACGACAAGGCGCAAAAATAATATTCCAGTCTACTGATGCAGGTTATTTTGTAGATGGGTCATACGAGAAGTCCAGCCATTATAAAACGGCGCTCAAAAGACACCACGATCCTATGGATAACTTCTTCCTGCCTTATTTACAATTAGGTTATGATACAGATACTTGGCTTGGTAGCGAGTATGGGTATTGGCTAGCCTATGATATCCAGGGGGTCCCCCCTGCAATTATTCAACACGTACTTGGGATCTTACAGAAAAATGGTTACCCTAAGGAGCGTTTATTTAAGAATAAGTTGTTTCCAAAAGAAGTTACTGGGATTATGGAAGGGATCGGGAACATATTTGATGGAGGTTTAGTAGTAGAAAAATAATCTATGATATCAAAAAAAATAATTTGCTTCATTGGTGTTTTGGTATGGCTAAGTAGTTGTCAAAAAACACCAGTGAAGGAATACAACACCGAATATTATAAAAATGGCCAGAAAAAACAGGAAGGGTATTTAATCAATGGAAAGCCTACTGGCCAATGGAAGTTTTACTGGAAAAATGGCCACTTACGAACCACCAAGAATTATACTCGTCAAACCAAGCTAAGGAGTATCGCTACAGGCAAATCATTTGTATACCATTATGAAAATGGAAGGCTTCGTTATGAGAACTTTCTCAACCAGGAAGGTAATCTGGAGGGCGTATCCAAGGGTTACTTTAAAGATGGAAAAACCTTGAGGGCAATTTATCATTACAAAAATGGTCAAAGCCACGGGGTTACAAAAATATGGGATAAGCAAGGAAAGCTACTGGTACACGATATTTACGAAGAAGGTGTTTTAATAAAGAGTATTATCAAAAAGGGAAAGTCTCCTTCTTCAATCTCTTCTGAAAGATTATTAGATGATAGTGGGTGCTAGTTGAAACTCTCAATAAAAAAATGTAAACAATTTTGTGGAACTACGTAGGAGGTAATGTTACCCTAATTTTTACCACAAAGTTTTAAACAGTTGAAAAATATACCCTACATTTTGTCATTGGCACTATTATTTAGTTGCCAAAACCAAAAGTCTCAGACCCAACAAAAGCAAGCCTTGCCAAAAGAGACCCCAAAACCGTCTAAGTCCACGCCTTTTACCCAAGTAAAGGAAGAAAAACCGCCTGCAGTGGCTAAAGCAATTCCTTATAATGCCTCGGAGGGTCAGAAAAGGGCCTTGTTGGCCGAAGAAGCCTACGAAAACCCACACGATCAACGTACCTATGGAGGCAACCCAAAGGCCAAGGCGCGAGGCGAAAAACTCGATTGTTCCTATTTTATCCGAGAGGTAGAGGCTACTTTTCAGTCAGAAGAAGCGCGCAAAATCAAACAACGAAAAGGCTACCTGGCCCCGCATGAGTTGGTCAAGTATAACCCATTTTTTACTAACAAACGACTCTATGCCAATAAGTTAAGCTCGCTTAGCGGCAAAATGGCCGATGTGCTTCAAAAACACGGGGTGTACAGCACTCGGGTAAGCGATGTGCGCCTGGGCGATTATGTATTCATTGGCAAAGGCAAAACAAGGAACCTCAAGAGTATTAGCCATGTCGTGGTGATTAACAAAGTAGATACTATTGGGAAACAAATCCGTTATTATTTTATAGATGCGGGCTATCGAGGACTCAAAAAAGTAAATGGTAAATTCGTGAAAGTAAAGCGCAGTGTGCGCAAAGGATACTACCTCACCGATCAAGGTACGGTATGGAGTGGTAAATATATCCGATATTTTAAAGGAACCGGAAGGCCTAACTAAATTATAAAACGCATGAAATATTTGATCATATCCTTCATTTTGGTATTGGCCATCAGTGCTTGTACCAACCAACATACCCAAGCACAAAGAATACTCGAACCATCTTGGACCACCACGCAGGAGATCAAACGATTGTATCATAAGCTAGGGCTCAAGCCACACCTCAAGTTTCATATTTTCAAAAAAGCCGTCTGTGGCCAACGCCACCTCTATTTTCAGAACAAACGCCTGTTGACCATTGTAGATTTTACCAAACCAGCGTATCAGAAACGGCTTTTTATCATCGATGTAGTCAACAAAAAGTTGCTCTATCGTACCTATGTAGCCCACGGGCTTAACTCAGGCAATTACAGTTATGCTACTAAATTTTCTAATCGTAATGGCTCTAAAATGAGTAGCCTGGGCTTTTATAAAACCTCAGAAACGTATCGGGGTAAACATGGGCTTTCGCTCAAATTAGATGGACTGGAATCTGGGATCAACGATCGGGCACGAAAGCGGTATATTGTGATGCATGGTGCCAAATACGTGAGTGCTCGTGGTGTAGGAAGAAGCTGGGGATGTCCAGCAATACCGCTGCATCTTACCAAATCTATCATTCACTTGATTAAAGAGGGCAGTTGCTTATTTATTTACGCCAACGATCCTCTGTATCTCAAACAATCAAGGTACTTGGTGTCCTCCTGAGATTTAATATTTTGTTCAAAATACATCAATGTTGATGACAGACTGCCACGTCAAAAACGTATGCGAAATACTAAATACTAAATACTTCCGAAACTTTAACGTTTTTTCCTCGCAGAAACACAAACGGGCTGTTGTCCCGGTAAACCGAGGATTTTCAATTTGCGAAGAATTTCGATCAAAATTATAGGTAAAATCACTACTTAAATCCGAAATTCTGTGGCAATCTTTTGGGGTAGCATTCCCACTATTTCTTAAAGTTGTCATCAGTAGTTATTTCTTACGCTCAATGGTAAACTGTACCAGTTGTATCAGGGAAGTTTTATAGTCTGATTCGGGGAAGTTACCCATGAGTTCCAGGGCTTCGTTGGTGTAGCGATGCATGACATCGTGGGCATACTCAATACCCCCACTGTTTCTTACAAAAGCAATGACTTCTTTTACCTTGTCCGACTTGTGGCTTTTGTTTTTTACCAAGTTAATGATGTGTCGTTTTTCGGAGCGGGAAGCCTGATTCAAGGCATAAATCAGGGGCAATGTCATCTTTTTTTCTTTGATGTCGATGCCTACTGGTTTGCCGATTTCGGCGGTGCCATAATCAAATAAGTCATCTTTCATTTGAAAAGCCATCCCCACCTTTTCGCCAAACTGACGAAACAATTCTATCTGGTCCTTATCTTCGCTCACTGTGGAAGCGCCCATCGCGCAACAAGAGGCTATTAAAGAAGCGGTCTTTTTGCGGATTACCTCATAATACACTTCTTCGGTGATGTCTAAACGGCGGGCCTTGGCAATTTGTAACAACTCACCCTCGCTCATTTCGCGCATAGCTTGGGCTACAATTTTCAATTGCTCAAAATCATCGTGATCGGTCGAGAGCATGAGGCCTCGAGCTAGCAAGAAATCACCCACCAATACCGCAATTTTGTTTTTCCAAAGCGCATTGATAGAGAAAAAGCCTCGGCGATAATTGGAGTCGTCTACTACGTCGTCGTGTACCAACGATGCCGTATGCAGTAACTCAATCAAGGCTGCTCCCCGGTAGGCTGCATCGGTGATTTCACCTGCGGTGCCTGCCGACAAAAACACAAACATGGGACGCATTTGTTTTCCCTTGCGCTTGATGATGTAATTCATGATTTTGTCGAGCAAGAAAACATCACTTTTCATGAATGTGCGAAACTTGCCTTCAAAATTCGCCATTACCTCTTTGATAGGGGCCTGTATTTCCTTGATTGATAATGTCAT
>DMXI01000161.1 GCA_003483885.1 Microscillaceae bacterium | reverse complement strand
CCACTATCGGTCAATATGGGGCGATCCCAACCGTTGAATTTATGCAAACCACCAAACTTTTTCAGAATATCTAACCCAGGGCGCAGGTACAAATGGTAAGTATTGCCTAAAATAATTTGCGCTTGAATATCTTCTTTCAACTCTCGCTGATGTACTGCTTTTACGGTACCAGCAGTACCTACTGGCATAAAAATCGGCGTTTGTATTTGACCATGAGCGGTGGTAACTTCCCCGGCACGGGCACTACTCTCGGTATCGGTGGCTTGTAATTTAAATTTCATATTGTTGACGTCATTGAACTTGTTTAAGGGTTATGACAAGTTCAGTAAAAAAAGACAACAAAGATAGGGGAGGATAGGTTAACTTTTCATTTTTTTGAGGTAAAAAAGAGCACAACCCTTGACAATAAGAATGAAAGGGCTTATAAAAAGTGCAAAAGTTTGCATCTTGGAAATTCTACGATGGTTCAAATAGGATATTTATTATTGGCGATTATGTTGTTGGGTACGCTGGCGCAGTTATACGTGGTGTTGGCAGTCTTTGGAAAGCTGGCTCGACATGCGCAAAAAGAGCTTAAGCCTGCTTCTAATGCTACAACATCAACCGTTACAGTCTCGATAGTAGTATGTGCCCATAACGAATACCAAAACTTACAACAACTGTTGCCTGGGTTGTTGACACAAGCATTTAAGCAACTAGAAATCATTGTAGTAGATGATCGCTCTGATGATGGATCGGGAGAATGGTTGCATAAGCAAAGTTTGCTCAATGAAAAACTGCAAGTAGTGCATATTCAGGAGACACCACCAGACTGGAATGCCAAAAAATACGCCCTGACTCAAGGCATCAAACAAGCCAACAGCGAGGTGGTATTATTGACGGATGCTGACTGTGAAGTAAGCTCACCTTATTGGGTTCAGCATATGGTACAGCCTTTTGATGATTCATCCATTTCAATCGTTTTAGGATTTTCTCCATATTTTAAAATAAGAAGCTTTCTCAATCGTTTTATTCAGTTTGAGACTTTTTTTACCGCAGTTCAGTATCTATCTTTCACTTTATGGGGCAAAGCTTACATGGGCGTTGGCCGAAACCTGGCTTACCGCAAAGAATTATTTCAAAATGGCAAAATCATTGAAAAGTATAAGTCGGTGACTGGTGGTGATGACGACTTACTTATAAATCAAACCGCTACCAGTAAAAATACGGTAATTTGTATTCATCCCGAAGCGCAGGTAAAGTCTATACCCAAAACTAGCTGGAAAGACTGGTATCAGCAGAAAGTCAGGCATTTATCGGTTGGAAAGTATTACAAATCCACCCACCATTTATTATTGGGAGGAATTTTTTTTACTCAAACGATTGTTTGGTTTACTTTGATTTTAGCGGGGATTTATGATTTTTACGTAGAGAATCAACTAATATTTAAGGGAATAATTTTTCTATTTTCTTTGAGAATGTTAGTTTTACTATCAGTTTACAGAGTAATAATTCGTAATTTGCGTATTGACATAAAGTTATGGTGGATACCACAATTGGAATTTTTGTACATTTTTTATATATTTATTATTGGGACATTAGCAATTAGCAGAAAAAAATTAGGATGGAAGGCAAATCAAACAAACAATTTTCAGAAAAGGCGCTCAGAGATTTCAAACTAATTGATTTAGCAAAAGAAACGGGAGACCAAAAAGCTTATGCTGAATTAATGGACCGTTATCGTAAGCCGTTGTATCATACAATGCTTAAGATGGTGAAAAACACTGACGACGCCGAAGATCTGACCATCGAGGCTTTTGCTAAGGCTTTCAAAGGATTGAGTAAATTCAAAAAAGAATATACATTTAGTACTTGGTTGTTTCGAATTGCAACCAATAACTGTATTGACTTTATCCGTAAGAAAAAGCTGGAAACTTTGAGCATCAGTTCTTCTTTCAAAGATGACAATGGAGAAGAAGTAGGGTTGGATATTAAGGATGGAAACCGTGACCCCCAGGAGGAAGCGATCCGAAGCCAAAAAATAGAAGTAATGCAAATGATTGTAAGCAAGTTACCACCTAAGTATCAGCGTTTGGTTCGCTTGCGTTACTTCCAGGAGTTTTCATATGATGAAATCGCCAAGGAAATCGAGATTCCATTGGGTACTGTAAAGGCTCAATTGCACCGAGCCAAAGAATTACTCTTTGATATGATCAAAGATAAAAAGCATTTAATTTAATATGGTTTATATGGTGAATGGTTAAGTCAGCTTTGGTTTAACCATTTTTACTCAATAAGTCATATTACTTGATATAAAAAGCCACCTTGCAAAATCGACGATTTTGCAAGGTGGCTTTTCTTGTGATAAAAATACTGGAAATTTTAGGCTGGAATGTTACTCATCACAAAATCAAAGAAAGTGTTTCCAATAATTTTTTGAACCATCTCGTGGTGCTTGTTGAAAATGAGCGTACTGGGTACTTGCAATGACCCAAAAGTATCAAATACCGCTTTGTTTTCAATATGCATAAATTGATAGTTAGCATAGCTTTCCAGTTTATTATCGACTCTGAAGTCCTTGATGGCTTTAATAGGCTCAGTAGAAAAGAAAATCACCTGAACATCTTTTAGCTCATCGGCTCTTTTGATCAACTCTTGAGCATTGTCTCTACAATGCCTGCAAAGCGAGCTAAAAAAGAAAAGTACCGTCGTTTGTTTCTTGAGATCTTTCGGAGTAAACTCTTTGCCTTCAGTGGTTGTAAACTTAAAATCAGGCATTTTGATGGCATTAGGATTAGGCTTGTCACTGGTTACAGGCCGCTTTTTTTCTTCAACCTTAGGCCCTGATTGACAGCTCCATACTGCTAGTAGTAAAAATATCAATACTACACTGTTCAGTCCAATTTTTACTGCTCTCATAATTTTATTCAATGTTAAAATATTAGTGTGTAACGTCTAAACTTTGGGGGATTTTAATAAATCCAGTTAGCAAAAATATAAAAATAATTAAAAGCGTAACTTAAAATGTTGCTTCGGCTGTTTATTTCTAAAAAATACCAGGCCTACCCGAAACAAATCAATGGTTAAAGTGACTTGTGGGTGTTCTTGAATTTGTTTCCAGGCGCGCTGCATACCCGGTGACCAATAAATATCATCCAACACAAATAGACTGTATTCATGGGCTTTGGCGAGGCATTGTTCAAAATAACGAAGCGTAGGAGCTTCTTGGTGATTGGCGTCTAAAAAGACAAAATCGAGGGTAGGTGTGTCATCCAAGAAATCTGGCAAGGTATGGTCAATGTTTCCTTCTATAAGCTGAATATGATCTATTTCTTGGTGTTTAAAGTTTTGGCGGGCAATAGAGGCAATATTAGGGCAGCCTTCCAGGGTAGTTACCTCGGCCAAAGGTTGGCCTTTTGCCAGATATAAAGTGTTGACTCCGAGTGAAGTACCTAATTCTAAGATATGTTCCGCCTGAAAATAAGCTACCAAACGAAACAACAGCTCGCTGACTTTGCGAGGTGACATAGAGTGGCGAGCAATAGCGCTTATTTTGCGAAGCGTTTGTTTGTTTTTGCGTGATCCTGCTCCAAGGTCGGTTACTTCAATGGTGTCGTGTTGGCGCAACAATGATGATCTGAGGTTTTCTACGGAACGAAAACCTCCCAAAGATTCAGAGTTACGTATACAGCGGGTATACAGATCAAATACAAAAGGTGAGTGTAAAGAGTAGGCCGTTTTGGCCTTAATCAAATGGTTTAAGTAGGCTTTGAGCAATTTAACTGAGATTAATTAAGCAAATAAGGCAAAATTAATACAAATTCAGGAATTACTGCTTTAAATTGCTTACCATCTACTGCTCTTTCCATCAAATAGGTCCCATTCATTTTACCAAGCCCAGTCTTTAGGTTGCAACCCGATACATATTGGTGGGTTTCTCCTGGTTCCAATACTGGCTGCTGCCCAACTACTCCTTCTCCTTCTACCTCTTTTTTAGTACTGTTAGAGTCATAAATAAACCAGTGACGACGCAAAAGTTGTATGGTGTAGGCACTGCAATTTTCTATAGTTATACGGTAAGTAAACACGTAATGAGATTGGCGAGGGCTGGAATAATCGGCCTGATATTCAGTAACAACACTTACCTTGATACCATCGGTGATTTGTGTAATCATCTTACTAGAGTGTTAAAGTTGACGATCAGTTTTAAGGAAATAAAAACGCCTTATATGGTTGAAAACAAAGTGCTTATAGTTTGTCTAATATAAGTGTTACTTTTCGATTAGCAAATTTTTTTCCAAAAAAATTGTTTTGTACTTTTAGGGATTATTGAAAAACTAAATTTCTTGTTTTGAGGCCGTAGTTTTAGCTTAAAATTGCGTGTCAGGCTATTAAATAGCAACTCAGGCAAAAAACTGGTTTTTTTAATTATTAGAAGTCATTTCGACTTTTTACTATAACCTTTATTTACCTAATTATCTAACCTATGGACGTAAAAATTGCAGACTCCTGGAAGGAAAAACTTCATGCCGAATTTGACAAGCCTTATTTCAAGGATTTGGTAGAATTTGTTAAGGAAGAGTACCAAAGCCACACCGTATATCCTCCCGGTAGCCAAATTTTTAATGCATTTGATAAATCACCTTTTGATCAAACTAGAGTAGTAATTATTGGGCAAGATCCATATCATGGTGCTGGCCAGGCCAATGGGCTTTGTTTTTCGGTAGCCGATGGGGTACGCATTCCTCCGTCTTTACGCAATATTTTCAAAGAAATCAATGAAGATTTAGGCAAAGAAATTCCTAAGTCGGGCAATTTGGAGCGTTGGGCTGAGCAAGGGGTGTTATTGCTAAATGCGACTCTTACAGTGAGAGCCAAAACAGCAGGTTCGCACCAAAACAAAGGCTGGGAAGAGTTTACCGATGCGGTGATTCGTGCCATTTCTGATGAAAAAGAAAACGTGGTTTTTCTATTATGGGGAAAATATGCGCGTAACAAAGGCCAAATTGTAGACCGTGATAAACACCACGTATTAGAAGCTCCACACCCTTCGCCTATGGCTCGTGGTTTTGTAGGATGCCGTCATTTTAGTCGAGCCAACGAATTTTTGAAATCTAAAGGATTACCAGAAGTAGAGTGGTAAGCAATGCTGAGTGATTGATTTTTAATGATCAATCTACCTGATACATGACTTCTCAAATTTATTTCATAAAGAAGCCCATTAAGTGTTTAGACCTAATGGGCTTTATTTATATCATTAAAAGTTAATTATCAGTCATCAAACATCAAATTACTTAATCTTCTTAAACCAGCGTTTTTTTCTAAACTTGCTAATATTCAACCAAGATTGATCTTTATTTGTAGAGAACAGAATCATTGCTGCTTTGCCTACAATATGGTTACCAGGCACCAACCCCCAATATCTTGAGTCGGATGAATTGTGGCGACTATCGCCCATTACAAAGTAATAGTCATTTTTGAAGGTATAGCGCTCTACCAATACCCCATCTATAATCAATTGATTGTTAATCACTTCTACCTTCGATTTAGGCGATTCGTATTTTCTAATCAATTCACTATACAGCGCCACATTGTCTGGAAAACGCACCATAGACATTACCATTCCTTTTTTGGGAACTACCATTGGACCATAAAAATCCTCATTCCAAGGCAGACGATCACTTTGCGGGTATACGTGAGGGTTTCTCACGCCATTGTTAGACACGCTCAAAAGTGGTTTTTTGCTTGGATCAGGCACGAGCCTCTTGTCTTTGCTTAACTTGGCTGCCTGTACTGGAGAGGCCCAAAAACGGTAAGCATCACCATTTACCTGAAAGGGAATGTTTGCGTTTTTGAGAACACTTTCTTTTTGCGGGCTTTTGCCACCTACTTCGTATTGAAAGGTGAGGTTAAAGCCCGTAGTATCTTGTTTTTTCTCATTGATAAATACCTCTGTATCTACAATTTTGACCGTATCCCCAGCCAATGCTACACAACGTTTGATGTAGTGGGTCTTTTGCGAAAGTGGATGTTTTGAATCTGGTGGAAAGTTAAAAACCAATACATCTCCTCGCTTGATACGGCTATAGCCTGGTAACCTCCTTACTGGTAGTTTGATTAAATCACTGTACGTTTTTTTTAACCCAGGCATACTCTGATGAGTCAGAGGAATTTGGAGAATGGTTTGGGGAGTGCGTGGCCCATAGTGTAGCTTGTTAACGAGTATAAAGTCGCCATTTTGAAGCGTACCAGCCATCGAGTCAGATGGAATGATGAATGCCTCCAGGAAAAAGAGCTTGAGTATAATAGATAATATGAGGGCAACGAATAATGTTCTGAGCCAGGAGCCGAAACCCGATCTTTTTTTTCGGGATCGCCTTTTTGGAACAACAACCAAATCCTGATCCGAATCGGGGTTGGGAGTAGGGGGTGGTACACTCATATTTTCCAAGAGTTTAAATGGATAAATCAATTAGGAAAACTTCTGTGTTGAACCTCCTAATTGCTTCATTTACAATCAAGTAAATACAAGTTTAAGATTTTGCAAGCAGATTTCATAATTTAAATCAGGAAAAAACTCGCAAATATAATAGTCAACTAGTTTATCAGTCTATAGTCCACTGTCCACAGTTTTTACAGGTTTTTTATGAAACAATTTACAAACCGTGGACGGTTGACTGCGGACTGTTGACTAAAGCTCTTTTAAATTTAGCATTTCCGCCATTCCAAATACACCTGTTTTGTCTTTGACCCATTCGGCAGCCATTACTGCACCAGTAGCAAAGCCTTCCCGGGTGTGTGCGGTATGTTTGATTTCTATATCGTCAATAGGCGATTTGTAATAAATAGAGTGAGTACCTTTTACGTCGTGTTCTCTCAGCGATACAATAGATAAGTCTTCCACGTTTTCGCTGTTTTCATTGACCCATTGCTTTTTTTGCGCGTAGTTACCCATGACTCCCTCAGCCAAGGTAATAGCAGTTCCACTAGGCGCATCTTTTTTCTCAGTATGGTGAATTTCTTCAATACTTACTTGATAATCGCTGTAGGGCTTCATCATTTTTGCCAAATATTTATTCAATTGAAAAAACAAATTGACTCCTACGCTAAAGTTGGAAGCATAAAAAAAGGCGCCTCCCTTTTCGGCACAAAGTGCTTCTATTTCTGGCTTTTTATCCATCCAGCCTGTAGTACCCGAAACCACCGGAATTTGCTGCTGTATACAAGTTTTTACATTTTCATATGCCGAAACAGGCTGTGTAAATTCAATGGCTACATCGGCATCGGCTTTGGTAAGCTCTTTCAAGCGATGACCATTGTTCATATCAATCCTTTCTACAATTTCGTGTCCTCTTTGTTGGGCTATTTTCTCAATGACCTTCCCCATTTTGCCATACCCAATGATAATTATTCGCATATGTAAGTATGAATTTTCGCTTTTAAATAAATAATAGAATGATTCTTAAAACTAGGTTGCGGTGAGATGCTTTGCAAGGTTTTTGAATTTTCTTTTGAATAAAACTTCTTAAATCGCTTACATTTAGGAGATTAATTCGTAAAATAATGTACTTTAGAGTCAAAATATCGTAGTTAGAATAAGAACATTTAATCGGTAATCAGCTTTGTTTTGTGAATTAGCTTACTTTTGAAAAAACATTGGTTTCTTATTTTTGCAAAAAAACTGATTAGAGCTTGTTTAAATTTTGTTGTCAGAGTCAAAAACGATGGATTTTTTGTTCTGATGAAGTATATTTTTAAGTGAATAGCCCTAGCTATTGACGAAAAAATTACTAAAATCAGGACATAAAAGACGCGTTTTTAACCTAGATTATAATGTTTAAATAAGTTCTTATACCCCCTGCTAAAACGTAAAAGATACAACAAGAAAATTATTTAAGATCAAAGTTATGAAACTATCCAAATTCAAGTATTTTATACTCTCGGCAATGGTGTTGCTACTTGCTTTTCAGGTAGTTACCCCTGAACTATCCCGTGAAGAGAGAAGGGCTTTGCGTAGCGAAGCTCGTGACCTAAGAAGAAACCCGGAAAAGCTCAAAGCAATGAAAGATTCACTGCTATCTTTGGGAAAAGAGGTAGAGTCTTTTAGAAAACTGTATCGAGTAGCCAAGGGTAAAGAGTATGATTTTGAGCAACTGAAAGAGGTATTGCTTAAAAGGGTAGAGGATTTGGAAAAAGAGCTGGAAGAGTGCCGAAAGCGTAAAGGTGGAGGAGATACTTTGGTACGAAATATTGCCACTGGGCCTACGGGTATTGTGTTTAGAGTACAAATTGGCGCTTTTCAGAAACAGCAACAAACCGATGTATACCGTCAAAACAATGTACAAGGCTACAAATTAGAAGAAAGAGGCGGACTTATTAAGCACACCTTGGGTTATTTTAATCATTATTTGCCTGCTAAAACCTTGAGAGATTATTTGTCTACCATTGGGGTAAAAAAGGCTTGGGTAGTTGCTTTCAAAAATGGACAAAGAGTTCCGATTGCAAATGCTTTGGGTGAGATGCTGGAAATAGAAGCTAAAAATTTCTCCACCAAAGGAGTAAGTTATAAAGTAAGAATTGGGGATAATGAAAAGTCCAATGATTACTACCGCCTGCTTGGCAACTTTGCCCAATTTGATGAAGCCAAATCTTTCAGAAGTTATTTAAAAAGCTTGGGTATCAAAAAAGTACAAATTATAGAGTTTATCGATGGACAACCCACTTCTGTCAAAGAAGATCGCTAGTTCTGCAATCTTTTTGACTGCGAAGAGTCACCATGAATGTAAAATCATTGATGGTGACTTTTTTTGTGCCCAATTTCAATTTCCTAGTATCTTTTTGGGGGAAGTTGCATTTGAAAAGAGTCAAATAGAATGAAAACACGATCATCTATATGCCCAAATATATACCATATGAAGAAACTACTACTAACACCCAAGACAATTACCCTTACTATACTATGGCTGACCGCTACCATTTGGTTGGTTATTTATCAGGTAAATGTGTCGCCTGATACCGAACTAAAATCACCCAAGAATCAAGCAAAGCCTTACAAACAAGCTAAAATACCTACGACAGGGGCTTTTCAAGCCTTAGGTCGTTATTCTTTCCAAAGAACCTATCCCTACAAAAAGTTTCCAGTAGAAACGCTCCAACAGGAACTTACTCTTTTCCAACGCAATGGAGCCAATTTTCGCACCCATCAGCAATCGGAATGGAGTTCCATTGGCCCTCATAATATTGGAGGACGCACTTTGGCCATTTGTTTGAACCCTCAAAATACCAAAACGATCTATGCAGGTACTGCTGGCGGAGGCTTGTGGCGTAGTTATACTGGAGGAGAGGGGAGCGATGCCTGGGATCAGGTGCCCACTGGGTTTGCGGTAAAAGCAGTGAGTGCGGTGGCCATTCCCAAAGAAGATTCCTCTACTATATATATTGGTACTGGAGAAGTGTATCGCTATAAACTAACCGATGGTGGGCGTACCGATCGTCTTTCGCGAGGTACTTATGGGGTGGGTTTGCTAAAATCTACTGATGCGGGCAAAACCTGGACCCAATCATTGAGCTGGCCTAAAGAAGACATTACTGGGGTACAAAAAATACGTATCAACTCTAAGCAAAGCCAAACGGTGATGGCGGCAACTACCGAAGGTTTGTATGTTTCGTACAACGCGGGCACGAGTTGGGCCAAAACCTTGGATGTTCCCATGGTCACCGATATTTTGATTAATAAAAAAGATACTTCAGTAGTATTGGCGGCTTGTGGGGTTTTCAAATCTAACAACTATGGTTTGTATCGCTCTACCGATGGTGGACAAAACTGGACTAAGATTACCAATGGTTTTCCGACTTCTTATAATGGTAAAGTATTATTGGATGCTCCTGCGGCTTTTCCTGATATAGTATACGCCAGTGTGGGAGCGGTAGATGCCGGAGGACAATCAACAACTTATTTGTTACGTTCGGCCAACCAAGGAGTAAGTTGGGAGTTAAAATCAGATACTGATTATAGTTTTTTTCAATATTGGTTTGCCCATTATGTATTGGCGCACGATACTGATGCCAATAAGCTTTTGACAGCTGGAGTAGATGTTTGGAGTTCCAACAACGCTGGGAGCAATTTAGTAAAAGTGAGTGATTGGCGTAAGTGGAACTTTAATGCTGGTATTGGGGAGCCCGAAGGTACCGCACCTGATTACATTCACGCTGATCACCACGACGCAGTAAGTGACCCCAACAACCCCGATATTGTCTATTTTGCTTGCGACGGAGGAGTGTTTCGTTCCGATGACTTTGGGGCTTCTTACAAAGGCTTGAATGGCGGTCTGCAAACGGTGCAGTTTTATAGCATTGCTACCGGACAGGATGATTCATTGGCGATTGGCGGAGGTTTGCAAGACAACGCTTCTATTTTTTATAATGGAAAGAAAGAATGGCGTAGAGTGATTGGTGGAGACGGCATGATTACCCGCTATAATATTGGTAACGACAATGAAGTATACGCTACTGCCCAGTTTTTGGCGTTGTTTCGCTCTACTGACAAGGGGCAAAACTTTGAGCAAGTGCTCAATTGGCAATCAGGTACGCCTCCTTATACCAATGTACACTTTGTAGCCCCGTATGCAGTTTCTCCGGTAAATCCCAAAGTGTTATACGGTGGTGGAGGGGCTATTTATCGTTCTACCAATCGTGGCACTTCCTGGGTAATGCCGCAAGGAAACAGGCCCGTGCAACACTTAACGATGCCTATTGCCAGTATTGGTTTATCTTACTTTGATGCGGATAAATTGGTGGTGGCTACGGCTCCTCAAGATCCTACCATTACATTAAAGCCTCAAATTTTATACTCGAGTGATGGAGGAACTACCTTTAAAAATGTGACGGGAAATTTACCTGATCGCTTGGCGATTGATCTAGAGTTTGATCCCAATAATGATGATACGTTTTATGTGGTATTCTCGGGTTTTGGCAGTGGCCACGTGTATCGTACCAAAGATGCAGGCACTACCTGGGAAGATATTTCGGGCAATCTGCCCAATGTGCCTCATTCGTGCATTTTTATCCCAATCGAGCGACCTAATTTATTATTCGTGGGCAATGATTTGGGCGTGTACGTAAGCGAAGATGGAGGCACTACCTGGGAAGCTTACAACAAGGGTTTACCTTATCCGGCCAATGTGGTAGATATGAGTTATAATTACAATACGGGTAAAATGCAGATTGGTACCCATGGAAATGGTGCTTTTCAGGTGTCTTTGGCGGAGTTTAGCATTCAACTACCAGCAGTGGTGACGGGCTTAAAAGTGGCTACACCAGCAGATTTTGAGTTTACAAGTGGTCCAAACCCAGTGATCTCTGATGCGAAAGTTTCTTATCAATTAAAGAAAAAAGCGTTGGTAAATTTGGCCATATTTGACCTGAAAGGACGAAAAATCAAGACTTTAGTCAGTAAGCCACAGACGGCAGGCACTCATCAGATTTTTTGGAACAAGACCGGTATTTTGCCAGGAATGTATAAACTGGTGTTACAGATAGACAAGCGACGGATTACAAAAAGTATTCTGGTAAAATAAAAAGAAACCTCCTGCTGGCTACCCAACAGGAAGTTTTTCTTTAAAATGGTTTGGTAATCTTGATATTGGCTTTCAGTTCGTTGAGCATAGAATACAAGCCAAAGTAGGTGCGATTGAGATACAATGAATGGTGAGAACCTCGAGACTTGGTGCTTTCTCGCAATTCCTTCATTTTAGAGAGTTTTTCGCCAAAGGTGTACAACTCAATAAAATATTCATCATTGCCAAAATCGAAAGTGTCGTAGCGGAATGGACGGCAAAGTAAGTTGATCAGTTTCTCAAAAATACCTTTGAAAAACTTGATCTCTTCTTCAGTATCGTCTTCGTACAAGAAGTTTAGGGCATACAATGCTTTGTCGAGTACTTCGGGTTGGTCTATAATGTCAGGCTGTAATACTACAAAGTATAATTCATAGAAATCTTCGGGAATTACTTTTACACAACCAAAATCGATTACGCCCAATGCCCCATTTTCATGCATCAGGAAGTTACCAGGATGAGGGTCAGCGTGTACTTTTTTGAGGGTATGCATTTGGTAATCATAGAAATCCCACAGTAACTGGCCAATTTTGTTGCGTACTTCTTGCGAAGGATTGGTTTTGAGAAACTCAGGCAAATGCAAGCCTTCCATCCAGTCCATTGTCAGGATTCTTTCGCTTGAATACTCAGGGTAGTATTTGGTAAATACAAAATCTCCCAACTGCGCATTTTGGATAGCTTCTGAAATTTCTATAGAGCGTTCCAGCTCGAGTTTGTAGTTGGTTTCCTCGATGAGTTTTTCTTTTACTTCACCCATGTATTTTTCAATATCTTGCTCGTTGAGCTTTAAGATTCGCTGAGCAAAGGGGCGTACCATCTTTAGGTCGGACTCGATGCTATCGGCTACACCTGGATATTGAATTTTTACGGCCAATCTTTTATCTCCCACAAAAGCCTCGTGTACTTGCCCAATAGAAGCCGCATTGACCGCCTCCATGTTGAATTTATCAAAAATCTCTTGTGGAGTTTTGCCGAAATATTTCTTAAAAGTACGTACCACCAAAGGACCCGACAACGGAGGAGCATTGTATTGCGCCATCGTAAAGCGATCTGAGTAGGCTTTAGGTAATACATTTTTTTCCATACTCATCATTTGAGCTACTTTGAGGGCACTCCCTTTCAACTCGCTCAAAGAATTATAAATATCGCGGGCATTGTCTTCATGCAATTCTTCGCGACTAGTAGAAGGGTTGATGGCTTTTTTTGTATAATGTTTGAGGTAATTTCTGCCTACTTTTACCCCGGTTTTAACAAATTTGGTAGCTCGTTGAACTTTAGAAGTGGGTATCTTTTTTTGCGACTTCATGCTTTAAATTTTTGGTTCATAGTGCCAGTGCGCACATTCAGGCGTTGTTGGTCTTAACAGGTTTATGACATACGATTCTGAAAAGCAAATTTTACCAAATCAAATGCCGAATCCAGCGGGGTTTTGCCCATGAGGTCAAATCCTAAGTTGGCAACCTTTTCTATATAAATGTCAGTTTTTTCAAAGCCTTTGCTGTGGTCTTTAATCCAAAAACGAAGAATGGTAAGCGTTTGTACCCATAGCGCTTTTGAATACTGAGTTGTAATGTAGGGGCGTTCTGCGATTTCACCGCTCTCTAAGCCTTCGTTTACCAGATTAGTCATATAATCCTGAAAAGCCTGCTTGAAAGATTTCAATACTTTGAAGTCTTCCAGGCGGATGCCACGATCTTTTTTGGCTTGATATACGGCCACGATAAAACTTCGGTTGCTTTTGAGTTCTTCAATCCAAGTATAGTAAAATGCCACTACCTTTTCTCTAACAGTATAGGTACTGTACACTTCATCTTGCTCTATACGGTTGATGGTATCCTGAAAAAAGCTGGTCCAAATATCGCTTTCAATTACATTCACCGAGGTATAATGCTCATAAAATACATCCTCTTTCATCTTTATAGACTTACATAGGGCATACACCGATTTAGGAGGGTGATTGTGTTCTAGGATGTAATCTATGTAACCTTGGCGAATTTTTTCTTCTGGCTTCATCTCTATTTATAAAGTTTGTTTTTGATATTATTTTATATCTAACCTCATTGATAATCATAAAGTTTGAAAATTACTTTGGGAAAATTTCAAAGAGAGTAGGAGGGAGAAATAGGGCAGCGTTTGAGACTAGAAAATAGAGCCGAGTAGTGAAATAAACAGAGTGGAATGAAAAAATCTGTCTTCTGATGAAGCGAGACAGATTGCGTATCTCCTGGGGAGATCTGAGTTTTGCTAGCTTTTAAATAAAGATTACTAGAAAAGCGATTATTTGGTAGGTGCAGCTTTGCCCTTTACTTCTCTTCTTAAAACACACACTACTTCTTCGTCTTTGGTTTGGTCGCTGGGGTGTTTGTCGCGGGTAATGCTAGTCACTTCCCATCCTTCCTGGCCTGCATTGGCAATGGCCTGGTCAATATTTGCTGGACTTTGGGCAGTCCCACTCGAAGTAATAACTTTGTATTCTAACTTTGTCGCTTTCATTTTTTTGGATGATTTGGATTTGATAATACAAATATAAAATCGGATCCGACTATTTAAAATGATTATTAATAATGTTTGTTACCCAAGTGGCGTTTAATTTAGGTTTATGCAATCACCCTTAGTTACCATTATTTGCGTGTGTTATAATCATGAGAAGTATGTAGCCGAAGCCATTGAGTCTGTACTTTTACAGACTTATGCCAACATTCAATTAATTGTTGTTGACGATGCCAGTAGTGATGGTAGTTGTAGAGTTATTGAAGATGTGTTAGATGGAGTACGTGTAAGTTCTTTGACTGAAAAAACGAAAAGTTCATCATTTAAGTTGCAAAACGAGCCAATTTTTATCAGAAATGATCAGAATTTAGGCAATTGTGTATCCTTCAATATTGGTTTGGCAAAAGCGCGGGGTAAGTATATCATTGATTTATCGGCAGATGATGTTTTGTTAGACGATCGAGTGGAGAAGCAAGTAGCAGCTTTTGAAAAGCTAGGAGAAGAGTATGCGGTCGTTTTTACCAATGCATTGAACATTAACGAGGCTGGAGCAGTGCAAGGATATCATTATGTGGTAGATCAGGCAGGGAAAAGCAAGGTAGAGGTACCTCAAGGCAATGTGTACCAAGAAGTGTTAAAACACTACTTTATTTGCACTCCCACAATGATGATGCGTACCCAAATAGTCAAAGAAATGGGAGGATATGATGAAACGTTGAGCTACGAGGATTTTGATTTTTGGGTGAGGACAGCCCGCCATCATTTGTATTATTACCTGGATGAGGTATCTACTATGAAAAGGAGTGTAAGAAATTCGCTCTCAAGTAAGTTTTATAGAAAGAATTATTTATCACATTTAGAAAGTACGCTCAAGGTTTGTTACAAGGCATTGGCGCAAAATACCAGCCAAGAGGAGAATGCATCGCTTGCCCATCAGACATATTATTTTCTACGTTTGGCTTTTTATATGCAACACTTCGACCTGGTAAAAGGCTACTATCAATTGCTCCAAAAATTGGATTATACCCCAAGACTTGCCCAAGTATTGGTATTTTTGAGCCGATATCGAATAAAAGTATACGGTTTGTATCGCTTGTATACCAAAGTCAGGCGTTGGGGGCAAGTGCGTCTACGCTAAATTTTAACAAGGCTTTACTTTGATAAGGGCTGCTTCTTGCAAACGCAAAGACAGGGTGTACCCTTCAATGTCAACCGCAATGGGGTCGCCCAAAGGAGCTTTGAATAATACTTTAATTTTTTTACCAGGGAATAAACCCATATCGGTCAAAATGGGGGTAAGCTTATCAGGCAACACTTCTATTACCTCTGCCAAAATATTCTTTTTTAATTGATCAAGTGTGTGACTCATAAGTTTATTTAGATTAAATCAAACTCAAATATACAGTAAAAAATGGACAGATAGAGGGTAAATTTGCCAACCTCTATCCAGATGGACGATTTACGTGCCGAGAAATGCTTGTTTTGGGCATTGAACCAACCAAAAATTATTACCATCAAAATGGATAGAAGAACATTTAACCAAAAATTTTCGCAAGGCTTGGTAGGCTTTGCATTTCTGGAAACCTTCATTGGACACGATTTGTTTGCCCAAAAAATTAATCCTATTACTAACCAATGGGCCAAAGAGCTCAACACTATTTGCCAAGATTTAAAAACGCAGGAAATCTCGCAAGTGCTTTGGCAGCAAAAAGTAGAAGCATTGCTACAAAGGATTAGTTTAACTGACCTGATGAAATTCATTGATTTTGAGCGAGTTGTGCGCACGATGAAATACCCTGATTTGGGAGTGACGGCTAAAATGGTACGCTTTCCCCGTTTGGCAGGAGTGCCTGCGCGTGCGGCATTTGCCAAAAAAATATTTGGGGTGCAAAAAGGGCGAGCCATTATCCCCCATGGGCACCAAAACATGACCTCCGCGCATTTGATTTTACGAGGCGATTTTGAGGTAAAACACTATGACAAGATCAGTGAAAATGCAGATGAAATGATTATCAAGCCTACGATCCATAAAGTAGGAAAAGCGGGAGAGGCTACCTCTATATCAGATGAAAAAGATAATGTACACTGGTACCAAGCACTTACCGACAAGGCTTATACCTTTGATATCATTGTGTTTAACTTAGATCCCACTCACGGAAAACCTTACGACATTAGCAATATAGACCCTGATGAAGGTAAAAACATTGGCCAAGGGCGGATTCAAGTCCCCAAGCTTACGGTAGCTCAAGGACTAAAAAAATATGGTAAATCTCACCATTGAAGTGAGTAGCAGGCCTTGACCTTAGTGCGGGTGTTGAGTTCATACACTTATTCATATACCCGCATCAGGTTTTCTTGGGTAAGCGAGGCAACCAAAGCTCCGTCTTGAGTAAAAATATGGCCTTGATTGAATCCTCGCGCACCATAGGCATTGTGGCTTTCGTGAGTAAACAACAACCATTCGTCTATTCGAAAGGGGCGGTGCAACCAAATAGAGTGGTCAATGGTGGCCAGCTTAAATTTAAGATCAGGGTTAGTTTTGCGGTGAGGATCTAGCGAAGACCCTAAAAAAGTATAGTCAGAGGCGCAAGCCAAGATAGATTGATGCAACAACAGGTGATCGGGTAAGGTTTGGTCAAACTTGAGCCATACGTGCTTGCGAATCGGAAAGGTCTCTTTGTCAATGGGTTGCACAATCCTAAAATCCAATGGGTGCAGCTGTTGGGTGATATAGTTGATCCAAAAACGCGCTGGATTGTCATTTTTCTTCAGCGATGTATGCACTGATTCAAAGTTTTCGGGAGCGGGCACGGTCGGTTTGGTCATTTGATGGCTCAAGCCTTCTTCCTGAATTTGGAACGAAGCCGATAGGTTGAAAATAGGTCTTCCGTGCTGAATGGCTACTACTCGGCGAGTAGTAAAACTGCGTCCATCGCGGATACGATCTACATTGTATACAATAGGAGCAGTGGCATCACCTGGTAAAATAAAATAAGAGTGGAGGGAATGCAAAGCGCGGTCTTCAGGTACGGTCATCCCGCAAGCACTAACAGCTTGCCCCAGTACAAAACCTCCAAACACGGTTCCTTTTTCGTCACCAAAAGCCGCGCCTCGATAGATATTTTCTTCAATTTTTTCGGGCTGTAGTTTTTCAATCATTTTCATCGTTTTATGGTTACGCCTTCGGCTGATGGTTTCGCGATGCGCAGCAGAGGCTTTTCGCTTTTTTGCAAATGTGAGAATATGCTATTGGTTTTTAGCTGCGCTTCGCGCCCACTTTTCATTTTTCACTTTTAGCTTTTCACTTTTCGAGCGCATTTATCACTCGTTTTGTCCATTCATTGAAGCTAAAACTAGGTTCGTTATGGGTTTCGCCTAAGCGCACAATCACCAAATCTTTGGAAGGGATAATCTCTACTCGCTGACCGTGAAATCCTCGGTAAGAGTAAGCATCTTTAGGCACATCTGGCATCAATTCTTTAGGGTCGGTAGTGTCGTTGAGCCAAAAACCCGCCCCATAGTGCCCTTGTGACTTGGGCAAGGGTTTGCGGATAAAGTCTACAAAGCTTTTGTCTACAATCTGTTCTCCGTTCCAGGCGCCATTGTTGAGCATGAGTAGCCCTAGTTTGGCCCAATCTCTAGCAGTAGCCCACGAATAAGACGAACCTACAAAATAACCATCAGCGTCGGTTTCCAGAAGCATACTATAAGCGCCTATTTTGTGGAGCAAAGCTTGGTAAGGAAACTCTTGGTAGCTTTTTTTGTCTTGAAAGAAATTGATGAGCGCATAGGATAAAAGATTAGAAGTACCCGAGCTGTATTTCCATTCGGTGCCTGGGGTAAATTCCAATGGTTTTTGGCTGGCAAATTGGCCTAGGGCATTGGAAGTGTACAACATACGAGTTACATCAGACATGCTACCATAATCTTCGTCCCACTCCAGGCCACTTTGCATATTGAGCAAATTGCGGTAGGTAATTTTGGCTTTGGGCTTGCCTTTCCAGGCGGGAATATTGACTGGATCGTCGATTTTGAGCTTACCTTGCTTGGCCAAAATGCCATACAACAACGTGGTAATGCCTTTGGTCATACTCCAACCCATAAAGCGGCTTTTTTGATCAAAGCCTTCTACATAACGTTCGGCTACGACTTGACCTTTGTATACCACCAAAGCGGCACGAGTGAATAGTTTTTTGGGATTATCCTGGCGAAAAGCCCAATCTAGAGCAGATGCTAATTTTTTCTGTTGAGCGGGAGTAACTACTGAAAGTTGTCCTTTGGCCTGCCAGGCAAACCAATTGGCCAAGGAGTCGTGGCGAGTTTTAGGGATTTGAAAAGTTTCTTTGGAAGGTTGCTTATCGTTATAAATGGCACAACCCAAGCCCTCACGATAGTAAGCCGTTTTGGCTCCATAGCCCCACACCGTCGCGGTAGCGCTTTTTTCTTTTTTATTGACCACTATTTTGGCCAAGCTGGCAGGAAAGAATCCCAATTCCTGGGTTTTGACTTTGTCTTCTGGAATACCTGCTACAAATACACAAGAGCACATGTTTTTGGCGGCGTGTCCGTTCAAAATGGGCAAGCGAGGGTAGAGGTAAAAGCGAAACCCAATGACAGGAAATAGCACAATTACCGCAATAATGTAAATAATCAATCGGCGTCTTCTCTTTTTGTTGGTGGTTTTGTTCATGTCTTTTAGGAAGGAGATATAAAACATTACATAGCTTGCAATTAACAGAAATTTGGGGTGGGTTCAAAATGAGTTTTATTTCTCTTTCTCAAACTGTGCAACCTTACCATTATACAATTAAGTGGGTGGGTATTTGTACAGGCTTTCGGTTAGTGGCTTGAATACGTTTAGGAAATAGGTTTCCGAAAGCCTACGGCAATCTATGTGGACTGCATCTTGATTTTTGGTGGTCTTCCTGAACTTATGAAAATTCCATCACTCAGGCACAGGTTGCCACAAAATGGCGAAACACAAGTTCTAATATAGTCCAAGTAGTAATCGCCATTTTTCGCAAACTTGTTCACAGGAGGGTACTGCTTTTGCGGAGGCTTTCGGTTAGCAGGGTTTTCTTATAAAATTTGAGAACCTTAAAAAGGCTGGTCTTTGCGAAGGTTTTCGGTCAAAACTTGAATAAAAATACCAATTTCCCCCCGAAAACCTGAAGTAATCTTTGTGGGCGGCATTTCCAGTACTTTATTTTGACTCAAAGTTGTGAAAATGCTATCGCTCAAGCATAGGTTGCCACAAAATAACGAGTGAAAGCCCTTGATTTTTCCTGGAATTAATCGTTATTCAACTGCGTTGAGCTCGCAAGCTCAGTTTTCGCAAATTGAAAATTCGCGGTTTATCGCATGCGCGTCAACCTAAGCTTTGTAAATTTAATTGCTTTTTAAGGACTTTTATTCCTTAATCGGTAATGTATCTATTTAAAAATCAAGTATCTACAACCTCAGCAGCCCTTCATTTTTTTCTATAGCCAAAAAAACGAAGCAAAAAA
>DMXI01000159.1 GCA_003483885.1 Microscillaceae bacterium | reverse complement strand
TGCGTATTCGTAGAGTACCACCTAGTACAGTTGTAAACTCACTCATCACAGCTACCAAAGCTGGATTAGAATTAACTTCTTCTGATCTGGAAACGCACTATTTGGCTGGAGGGCACGTGCCTTCAGTGATCAAGGCTTTGATTTCGGCCAATAAAGCCAACATCAAGTTATCGTTTAAGCAAGCTACTGCGATCGACCTTGCCGGACGAAACGTATTTGAAGCGGTACAAACCTCAGTAAACCCTAAAGTGATCAATACCCCACCTGTAGCTGCTGTTTCTCAGGATGGTATCCAATTGATTGCCAAAGCAAGGGTAACCGTAAAAACCAACATCGCTCAACTAGTAGGAGGGGCAGGTGAAGATACAATCATTGCCCGGGTAGGGGAAGGAATTGTAACTTCTATTGGTTCTTCTCAAAATCATAAAGAAGTATTAGAAAACCCTGATGGTATTTCTAAACTGGTATTACAAAAAGGATTGGATGCCGGAACGGCTTTTGAAATCCTATCTATTGATATTGCCGATATTGATATTGGAGAAAACATTGGTGCAAAACTTCAAACTGAGCAAGCGCAGGCTGACTTGAAAATTGCCAACGCCAAGGCGGAAGAAAGAAGAGCAATGGCGGTAGCCAATGAGCAGGAAATGATTGCCAAGGCGCAAGAAGCCCGAGCGAAGGTGATTGAGGCAGAAGCCGAAGTACCCAAGGCATTGGCCGCGGCATTTTCTAGTGGCAACTTGGGTGTAATGGATTATTACCGGATGAAAAACATCGAAGCAGATACCGATATGCGGGATTCTATTGCCAAAGGAGGAGAAGGCACTAGTTAAGTGAAAAACAGTTCAAAGCAAAGCTTTGAAAGTGAAAAGCTAAAAGTGAAAAATGAAAAGTTGGCGCGAAGCGGAGTTAAGTGAAAAGCTAAAAATGAAAAGTGAAAAGTTGGCGCAAAGCGGATATAATTGATCAATTCATAATTCATAATTGACTAGCATATTTGCTAAAGAGAGAGTTGTGCTGCGCATTGCGAAACAATAGAACAATAAGCTGAAGGCGGAGCAATGTAACAATGAATCATTGATCATTGAAAAGTAAAATTCTCTAAAATATTTTTTTCATAACCAATTTATTTAAAGCTTTGTTGAACCATTGAGTTTAGCAAAGCTTTTTTTGCTTTAGGTTGCTAAGGCCTTACATATTCAGGTAAAAGAAAGTTAATGAAACCAGGTGATTGATATGAGAAAATTGACTCAATACATTGTATTTATAAGTGGAATGATTTTGCTGGGTGCTTGCAGCAAATCTTCCGAGGCTTTTTTGGAAAAAGGACGTACTTTTATGTCTGAAGGTAATTTTAAAGAAGCTTTACGTTATTTTAACTGGGCTGTCGAAAAAGACTCAAAAAATCAAGGAGCATTTAATGCTCGGGGAGCAGCTTATTTTAATCTGCGGGATTTTGATAACGCCTTGCAGGATTTTAATCAAGCCATCAAATTGAACAATAAAGATTATAAGGCTTTTTTGAACCGAGGGAATGTAAAGCGTGAAACCAATGATACTAAAGGCGCATTGGCAGATTATACCAAAGCCATTGAGCTTAATGGTAATGTAACAGACGCTTTTTTGAACCGAGGGGTGGTGAATGCGCAATTGCAACGATACGATGCCGCCTTGAAAGACTTTAACGAAGTAATCAAGCGTACCCAAAAAAATAAAAATGCTTACTTTAACCGAGGCAATATTTTGTATAACCAAAAGAAATACAAAGAAGCCATTGCCGATTTTAGAGCTTGCATTGCGTTGGATGCTCGCTTTGCCAAAGCCTTGTATGCTTTGGGGATGGCAGAATTGCTCACTGATAAAAAGGATGATGGTTGCACCCACTTAAAACAAGCTGCTAACTTGAATCATCCGCAGGCCGATGGTAAAGTAGCCGAATATTGTAAGTAAGAGCTTGTTTAAAAATTAGTTTTATATAATTGATTTCCAAAGGTGAAACAGAGATCGCCTTCGGCTAAGTTATAATCTAGGTTAAAAACGTGCCTTTTACGCCCTGATTTTAGTAATTTTTTCGTCAATAGCTCTAGCTATTCACTTAAAAATGTACTTCATCAGAACAAAAAAATCATCATTTTTAACTCTGAGGACAAAATTTAAACAAGCTCTAAAACAAGATTACTAAGAAGCGTTTGACCATAGAATAAACAATGAAAGTTTCTGGATTTAGTTTTGTCCGCAATGCGGTAAAGTTAGATTACCCTATTGTAGAAGCCATTACTTCGGTGCTTCCTATTTGCGATGAGTTTGTGATTGCAGTAGGCAAATCCGAAGATGATACCCTGGGATTGATCCGATCTATCGGTTCTCCCAAAATCAGGATTATAGAAACTGAATGGGACGATAGCTTGCGAGAAGGAGGGAGGGTATTGGCCGTAGAAACTGACAAAGCATTTGCTCAAATTGCCGAAGAATCCGATTGGGCGTTCTATATTCAAGGCGATGAAGTAATCCACGAAAAATACTTAGATACTGTAAAGCAAGCCATGCTGGATCATAAAGATAATCCCAATGTAGATGGCTTGCTTTTTAAGTATAAGCACTTTTATGGGTCGTATGACTATGTAGCCGATTCGCGGGTTTGGTATCGGCGAGAAATCAGAGTAGTGCGCAATCGTTCTGATGTTTTTGCTTACCGCGACGCTCAAGGCTTTCGAAAAAAGCCAAACGATAAGTTACGCGTAAAATTTATTGATGCCTACATTTACCATTATGGCTGGGTTCGCGAACCCGATAAGCAACAAGCCAAACAGCGGGCTTTTCATAGTTTATGGAAAAGCGACGAAGAGGTGAAGGAATTTGTAGGCAATGCCAGCGAATTTGACTACTCAGAAATAGATTCTTTGGCTTTATTCAAAGAAACTCATCCCAAAGTAATGCAACCCCGCATCGACAAAATGAACTGGAAGTTTGACCATGATTTGTCCAGAAAGAACTATTCGCCTCGAATTGCTTTCCTGACTTTTGTCGAGAAGCTGACTGGTTGGCGTATTGGAGAATATAGGAATTACAAGATTGTGTAGTAGCTACTGAACCCGATTCAATAACATTTTGATTCCTTCTTGATCTTCCAAAACCATTTGTTGAGGAGTAAAATATACAATTTTACACGGACTAAGGTATGCCTGAGAACCTATACCAAGGGTATTGTTGTTTTCTAGTTTCCAAATGCCTTTTTCTTCGTGTTTCATGAGGGTGGTCGCTTTAAATTTGCCATCAGCCGCAAAAGAGTAAGTATGCCCCAAACAAGTAATCTGACCATCTTTTTCCAAGGCTGTCAGAGTCCAGTCGCCCGTAATCTTCGCTGTGGAGGTTTTAGCATCATTCTTTTTCCTTAAAGCCTCTAAAATAGGGTTTAGGGTGATGAACTCAAACCTTCCTCCTTCTTCGTTTTTGGGTTCCATCGTAAACTGAGAGCGATCAAGCGCTATCAATGTGATTATCTGGTCTTTACGACCTTCAAAGGATAGAATGATTTCTTTGCCGACAAGCTTCCACTTTCCCTGGTCTTTCTTTCCTTTCCCTGGCAATACAGACTCTGAATTGATGTAAGTACCATCTGCTCTAAACTCTCGGATAGCACCCATCATCGATACCATTCCCATTTCTTCCTGTAAGCTCATTTTCTGACCTAGATTTGCTGCAGATTTTATTATTTTAGGAATATTTACTTGCCAATAACCAATTAGGTCTTTTTCGTTGAATTGAGCCTGAGTTTGTGAAAAAAGGCCTGCGAGGAGTAGTAGGATAATAAGAAGTTTGATTTTCATATTTCTTTACAAGTTTGATAAATTAAAGTCCAAGGTACAAAAAAAGCCTTGGCAATTGTACCAAGGCTATCAATGATCATCATAAAAAAAAAATGATGTTTGTATCTTATTTCTTTCGTTCAAATAGCGCCTTATCCCCTTTATTGTCAATAGCCACCATTTGGTCAGGGGTAAAGTATACAATTTTGAAAGTGCTTGTCTCTCTAGGGGTTTTTACCTCAAAGGTATTATCCTCGGTCATTTTCCAGGTGCCGTTTTGTTGCGTATCGGTTTTTCCTAGTATAGTAGTTATCTTATGTTTACCATCTTTGGCCAGGGTATAGGTCACCCCAAAGGCAAAGGTGCTTCCCTTGGTTTTAAAAGCAGCTAAAGTCCAATCACCTACCAATTGGTTTTTAGTCGCTTGCACTTGATTAGTTTTGGTCATGCTTTTTAAGATGGGTTGCAAGGATATAAATTCTACCTGTTGTGTACGATTTTTAGGATTTTCTGCGATAAAGTGATCCTTATCCACGTTGATCAAATGCATTTTATTGACTTTACCATCGGCATCCGTCACCGTTAGAACCTTTCCTTCGAGCTGCCATTTTCCTTCCACAGTCTTTCTTTTTTTCGCAAAAGAAGGACGGGTAGCCATAGAATGACCGTCTTTTTTAAGCTCCATAACCGTACTCAAAAATACCATAGACAGCAACTCACTATTGGCGTCCATGTTGGCTTTTCGGTTTTCAGGTAAACTTTTGAGAAACTTAGGCGTGTTGATTTGCCAAATACCCACGAGATCTTGCTTATTAAACTGGGCGTGTGCAGTGAAGGCAACACCGCTACTTAATAGTAGTAAACATAGAATGTGTGTTTTCATAGTTCGAGTTTTTGTATTGTCAAAAAAAGCATCACTGAAGCCGAGGCCTTAGCTTCTTTTGATTTGTCCGTTAGGGGTTACCTGAAACTGGGTCTGCCCAGATGTTTTTTTGATGCTACCATCCACAGGCGATTTTTCGGTAGTGTTCCAACTATTGACAATGCTACCATCCTGGCTAATTTCTATATTGCAACTGGTATTGTAGCCGCTCAATACGTGGCCACCCCCCATAAAACCAATAGATTGTAAGCTGAGCATTTTACCGGACTTACGGTTAAATACCCCCAAAATAAATTCTTGTGAGCTGCGATAGCCTCTGATATGTAAAACGCCTACTAAGTCACCATTGATATTAAAATATCCCACATCCTGAAAGTTTTCACCTGGAAAGCTTTCCCCAATGAGCAAACGTTGGCCTTCGGTACCCATGTTTTTGAAGCTGCTAAACTGGCTACTGCTTACCTGTACTGGATAGTTTAATGGGTTAACTTTGGATAAATAAGCCTCTAATGCCGAAGGTTTTACAATTTTCATGTTATAAATCTTTCCCTCCTTATAAGACTTAATCCTTCCCGCTTTATCAAACACAAGCAATACTTCCAGAGTTACATCATAATTTTTCCATTCTTGACGAACCACTACTCGAGCCTTATTGTCTTTGAAAGCCATTCCAGCCAGGTTAGGGGTATACCTTACGTTTTCTTTGGTGCTCAAAAAACGCTTGGCTTCAGCCGCTACTGCTTTGGGATTGGTGTTTTTCATAGTAATCCATAAATCTACCTGATCGGCAAAATTGTTGGCTGCGGCCTCATAATTACCCTCGGTGAGTCCTCCAAAATAACCCCTTACCGTTTCTACAGCAAGCGTAGTGGCATTATCTGGTTTTTCATCATCCCCTGAGGGCTGTTCAGTGCCTTTGTTGGAATTATTGCTGGCTACATTCTGTTGGCTAGCCGAATCTTGTTGAGTACTACTACTACTCGAGTGATTGTTTTCATTCGCAGGGCTTTTGCTTCCACAAGACCACAGGGTGAGGGTTAATACTAGGCTCCAAAGTACGTACTTGTTCATCGTTTGAATAGTTTTGAATGTGATTGTATAGCCTAATATACGAGGTTGAAAGTACAAAACATGGACTAAATTCACGAAGGGCAAAATTTGGGGTATTGCTGGTGAGATTGAGTTTATAAAATAAAAAAAGCTACCCTCCATCAGGAGAGTAGCCTTTATATTAGCGTATGTTTAAAAATTTAAACATACGCTTAAAAGTGATTAGTAATGAAACTA
>DMXI01000071.1 GCA_003483885.1 Microscillaceae bacterium | reverse complement strand
TGAAAAATGGGCGCGAAGCGATTTTAGGAGCAAGGATTAGGGAACAAGGGCGCTTACTAAGTGAAAAACTAAAAATGAAAAGTGGCGCGAAGCGAGGAGAGGAGCAGGGATCAGGGAATAAGGGCGCTTACTAAGTGAAAAACTAAAAATGAAAAGTGAAAAATGACGCGAAGCGTCTCTCTATCGAGTCAAGCGAGTTCCCTCCTGCTTAGGAGGGCTAGGGTGGTATTTTAAGTGAAAATGGGCGCGAAGCGAAAATTAGTCCACAATCGACAGTCCATAGTTTTGCGATGCATCGCGGAACAATAGAACAATAGAACAATCAGCCGAAGGCGCAACAATGAAACAATAGAGCAATAAAAAATTAACCATTCACTAACCATTAAAAAACATGATTTAAACAAGCATTAAATTAGAATCTAGAGTCAATAAATTGTAATTTTAAATAGCTAATTGATCAAATGTTAGTATTCATTATTTAATCACAAAATTTATTGACCAATGAAAAAACTTCTTTCAATGATGCTTGTGTTGGTATTTTTCAACTTACAAGCCCAGGTAAATTTAACCTACCAGAAACCACCCAAACCCATTTTAGATTTAGTAGATGTGCCTTCGGCTCCTAGTGTACGCATAGGCGGCAATCAAGAGGCAATGCTTCTACTATATCGAGATACGTATAAAACCATTACCGGTTTATCGGCCAAAGAGCTGAGATTGGCAGGATTAAGAATAAATCCAAAGCTGTTTATTGGGAGTCGTACCACTTATTATAAGAATATCAAGGTTCAAGACTTAAAGCAAAAAAATGCCAATGCAGTGCAAGTAAAAGGATTGCCTGCCAATGCCCGATTGTCCAACTTTCGTTGGTCGCCCGATTTTACAAAGGTAGCCTTTACCAATTCTGCCACCAGCGGAGTAGAGTTATGGGTGTTGGATATAAAAACTCAGACGGCCAAAAAACTGACCGAAGCAAAACTCAACGCCAATATGGGCAGCGTAATCAACTGGTTCAAAGACAGTAAAGCTTTATTGGTAAAAATGATTGCCAGCAATCGCAAGTCCTTGATCAATGTGGCTACTGCGGTACCTACTGGGCCTACCATTTCGGTAAGTGAAGGTAAAAGAGCGCAAAATCGTACTTATCAGGATTTGCTTAAAAACAAGGCGGACGAACACAATTTTGAGCAATTGGCTTTGTCTGCATTGCACAAGGTGTCGTTGGATGGCAAAAAAGAACTGTGGATGAAAGGCAATATGTACCGCTCAGTGAGGTTTTCGCCTGATGGCAATTATGTAATGGTGACTACAGTCAAAAGACCTTTTTCTTATTTGGTACCTTACTATCGTTTTCCAACCAATGTAGAAGTATATACTAAAGATGCTCAAAAAATAGCAACATTGATTGAGCACGAGTTGTTAGAAGACTTACCCAAAGGATTTATGTCGGTAAGAAAGGGTAAAAGAGGTTTTAGTTGGCGAGCCGATAAACCCGCAAGTTTGTACTACATGGTAGCTTTGGATGAAGGAGATCCTGCCAAAAAAGTAGCGTACCGAGATGAATTGTTTGCATTGGAAGCACCTTTTACTGGAAAGGGCAAAAGCCTTATGAAAGCCAAAAACCGATTATACAGGGTAATGTGGGGCAACGACCAATTGGCTATTGCCTATGATTATTGGTGGAACACCCGAAATATGAAGGCGTATAAGTTCAATCCTTCTAATCCAGCCCAAAAACCAACGATTTTGTTTGACCGCAACTATCGGGACCGATACAGCGATCCAGGGAGTTTCGTGACCAAAAGGAGCAAGTATAACACCACTGTATTGGCAACCAATAAGAATGAAGTATACTTAATGGGGGATGGTTTTTCTAAAAAAGGACAATTTCCTTTTGTGGATAAGATGAATTTAAAAACACTCAAGAAAAAACGACTATACCAATCTAAATTCACCGATAAACTAGAGAGTTTTTATGCGTACGATGCCAAGAAGAATCAATTGTTGGTAAGTATTCAGTCTAAAAATGTATATCCGAACTTTTATTTCAGAAATCTGAAAAACAAAAAAGCGCGTCAGATTACTTTCTTCGAGAATCCCTTTAAAGCCATACAAAATGTACACAAGGAAGTGATTACTTACAAAAGAGACGATGGCATAGACTTGAGCGGGACTTTGTACCTGCCAGTGGGCTATGATAAGACCAAAAAAGAAAAAATGCCGATGATTCTGTGGGCTTATCCAGTGGAGTATAAAAACAAAAAGAGTGCTTCGCAAAATACCAAAAACCCCAATCGTTTTACGTATCCTTACTATGGATCACCCATTTATTGGGTCACTCGTGGGTATGTGGTATTAGATGGTGCGTCGTTCCCCATTATTGGAGAAGGAGACACCGAGCCCAACGATTCATTCCGCAAACAATTGGTAGCCAATGGCAAAGCCGCGATAGATGCTGTAGATAAATTGGGCTACATAGATCGTAACCGAGTAGCAGTAGGTGGGCATAGCTATGGTGCATTTATGGTAGCTAACTTGCTATCTCACTCTAAGCTTTTTGCTGCGGGTATTGCCCGAAGTGGTGCCTATAACCGTACCTTGACTCCTTTTGGATTCCAAAGCGAAGAAAGAAGCTATTGGGAAGCACCTCAGGTGTACTACAAGATGTCGCCTTTTATGCATGCCGATAAAATGAAAACTCCTTTGTTGTTGATTCACGGAGAAGCTGACAACAATTCTGGAACGTATCCTATGCAAAGCAAGCGTTATTTTAATGCGCTCAAAGGCTTAGGAGCTACCGTAAGACTGGTGATGTTGCCTAAAGAAAGCCACGGCTATAGAGCCAAAGAAAGTATCATGCACTTATTATGGGAGCAAGACCAGTGGTTGGAAAAATATGTGAAAAACAGAAAAGTTTCAGGTAAGTAATACTTGATAAGTACCTGGACAAAATTAAATTGCTCAATTGTTTCATTGACCCGATGAAAATCGGGATTTACAATTAAATAGCTGTGCGACGCATCGCGAAACACGCTGTCCTGAGCGAAGCCGAAGGAACTAACCATAGAGCAATAGAACAATAAATTATAGATAATTCTATCCCACTACTTAAATCTATTTATTGAACATTAGCCATTGATTCCTGACTGGAGTCAATGGCTATTTTATTTTCACTTGATTAGGGCGCAGGCGAAGCAGAATTGATGGGTTGTGGCGATTGACAGCCGTTGGCCTTTAGCTTTGGTTGGTTAGTTGGGAGTGAGGAGTTCATAGCGCCTAACAGCCATTGGTCTTTAGCTATTGGCCTTTGGCTGGTTTTTAGTCCACATTTTTGCGATGCATTGCGAAATAATTCATCCATTCATAATTCATAATTGACCATTCACCACTGACCATTAAATTAATAATTCATAATTGACCATTCACCACTGACCATTAAATTAATAATTCATAATTGAAATAGTCGCATTTCATTCTCCCCCGCTTACATTTCACTCAACCGATTGACCAGTTTACACCCAGAACCCAGTATGTCATGGGCTTGGCTATTTACTTTGTATTAAATCATTAGCCAAACTTTATAACCATGACCAAATTTCAATTCATCTTAATAACTGTTTTAATCCTGGGCTTGACTGCCGCCAAAACCTTGGCACAAACCCAATTGAGTGGATTGGTAACCGACGAGAAAGGAGAAGCCTTGATTGGAGCCAATGTGTCGCTGGAAGGTACCTACGATGGTACCTCTACCGATGTCAATGGTCGGTTTCAGTTTACTACCCAAGAAACCAAAGAAGTCACCCTATTGGTCACTTACATTAGTTTTATCACCCATCGTCAGAAAATTCAGCCTAAAGGACAATCAATGACTTTCCTGATCAAGCTGAAAGAAGAGGCCAACGAATTGAATACGGTTGTAATTACCGCCGGAGCATTTGAGGCCAGCGACGAAAAAAGAGTAGTCGTGCTCAATTCGGTAGACATTGCCACTACGGCTGGAGGCGCCGCGGGGGATTTGTTTGGTGCGTTTCAATCTTTGCCCGGTACTCAAACCATAGGCGAAACCGAAGGACTTTTTGTAAGAGGAGGAGCGGCCAACGAAACCAAGACTTTGATTGATGGCCTTACGGTGCAGAACCCATTTTACAGCTCAGTACCTGATGTGCCTCAGCGAGGACGATTTTCTCCCTTTTTGTTTAAAGGAACAGTGTTTAGCACTGGCGGATATTCAGCCCAATACGGGCAAGCGCTTTCGTCGGTATTAGTGCTCAAATCGCAAGATTTGGCCGATAAGACTGAAACCAACATCAACCTGATGACCGTGGGCGTAGGAGGAGGACACACCCAACGCTGGGAAAATACTTCATTGAGTTTAAATGCCAGCTACATTAATTTACGCCCAGCCTTTGCGGTAATTCCACAGAATAGAAACTGGCAAAAACCACCTGAAAATCTAGAGAGTTCATTGATCTTTCGCCAGAAGACTTCCAAGACAGGCATGTTTAAAGTGTACAGTACTTACGCTCAATCAGAGCTGGCCATGGATTACGAAGATGTAAGCTTGGGGAACACGACTAATGCCTTAGGTTTGGATAACGACAATGCCTACATCAATACTACCTGGAGAGAAGCTTTGGGCGAAAACTGGATGATACAATTGGGAGCTTCTTATAGCCACGACCACGACTTGATTTTACTCAATGGTGACCGCATTTTTCAACAGGAACGTTTGCAGCAAGGCCGAGTGGTATTGCAAAGAACCATTGGCAAAAACTCAGGAATTAGCTTTGGTGGGGAAGTACAGCGCTACAATTTTGATGAGGGTATTAATGATCTGTTCCGAGGCTTGGAAGAAAACTATGTGGCTGCTTTTGTAGAAACTGAATTATTCTTTACCCGAAAGCTAGCGGGTAGGGTAGGGGTTCGCTGGGAAAACTCAGAGATGATTCAGCAGCAGAACCTTGCTCCTCGGGTGTCTTTGGCCTACAAAACAGGGAAATACAGCCAAGTATCTACCGCGTATGGATTGTTTTATCAAACGCCCCAACGAGATGATTTGATGCAGGCCCAAGTAAACCAAACCGCTCAAAATCTACAGTTTGAGCAAGCAGCTCATTACCTCGTCAACTATCAGTGGATGTTGCCTGGTAAGCGCACTTTTAGAGTAGAGGCTTATTATAAAGAATACAACGATTTAGTAAAAAGATTTACCAATCAAACCACACCTGAGCTAAACAGTCAGGGATATGGCTTTGCCCGAGGGGTAGAATTGTTCTGGCGTGATAAATCTACTTTGAAGAACGTAGACTACTGGATTTCTTATTCTTTTTTGGATACCCAGCGCGACTTCCAAAACTTTCCAACCTTGGCTACACCAGGTTTTGCGGCCAAGCACACAGTTTCGGCAGTGTATAAGCAGTATTTCAGTGCGATCAACAGCTTTGTAGGATTTACCTACACCTTCAATTCGGGTAGACCTTTTTTCAACCCTAACAATGAAACATTTCACGGAGATCGTACCCCGGCTTTTCATAACCTGAGTTTGACTTACACCTACTTGACCTCGGTATTTAACCACTCTACCATTGTGTTTGCTTCGGTAAACAACTTGCTAGGTGTACAAAATGTGTTTGGGTATCGCTATTCAGCCGATGGTCGCCAAAGACAGCCCGTAGGACAAGCCGTAGACCGCAATGTATTTGTGGGAATGTTTATTACCATCGGAAAAAAGTAAACAACAATCATCTTAACCATTATCAATCATGAAAAAATACCTCACGACTGTTTTATTCGCTTGTTTGTTGGCCTTGGGCCAACCCTGGGCTCAAAGTAATGCCGATTTTCAACAAGGCAAACAACAGTTTGCTCAGAAAAAATACGAAACAGCCATTGCCTCATTCAAAAAAGCCACCGAAGCAGAACCTAACAAGGAAGCGAATTATATGTGGTTGGCCAGAGCCTATAACCAACGGATGAAGCAAACCTCTAACTTTATGAAGAAAGGTGCGCTGGCCCGCAAAATGAAAAACGCTTACAAAAAGGCGGTGGAGGTAGCGCCTCAGTCAGTAGATGCCCGTTATTCGCTGGCGATGTACTATACAAATGCACCAGGTATTGCTGGAGGGAGTTTTGCCAAAGCCGAAGAACAAGCAACCGCCATTATAAAGCTTGATAAAGGCAAAGGATATGAACTGCTGGGTGTGATACACCAAAGCAAAAAGGACTATGCTGCGGCTGAAAAAGCTTATCGTAAAGGCTTACAGTTTTCTGACAACCAAGCCAAGCTGTATCAAAGGCTGGGGATGTTGTTGCAAGCCCAAAAACAATATGTGCGGGCCTTTCAGGAATTTGGACACGCAATAAAAGCCGATAAAAACTATCTGGATGCTTATTACCAGTATGCCCGTACCGCAGTGTTTGCCCAAATGCAAATGAGCAAAGGAATCAAATACCTACGCTACTATGTAAGCAAAGCCTCTGCAAAAAATACCAAAGTTGTAGCCCCTACCTATGCCTGGTGGCGAATGGGGCAACTGTACGAATTGCAACAGGATACTGTTCAAGCCAAGCAAGCTTATCAAAAAGCACTGCAACTGAATGCTAACAACAAGCAGGCTAAAGCAGCTTTGGAAAAACTCAAAGAAACCGAATAAACCAATATAATATTCACTCATTCATCATTAAAAAACAAACCTCATGAAAAAGTTCACCTTATTACTCGTTTGCGTTTTGACTACTTTCAGCCTATTTGCCAACGGCGATGCTGATAAATACAAGAAAGCCCCATTTGCTGAAGATAGCAAATATGAGAAAGCCATGAAAGCCAATTTGGGCAAAATGAAAACGGCCAAAACCAAGGCTGATTTGCAAGCCGTAGCCAACCAGTTTGAGCGCATTGCCAGTGCCGAAAAAAGCAAGTGGTTGCCCAACTACTATGCAGCTTATACCTACATCCGCATGACCAACTTTGCAAAAGATAACACTGCGAAAGACCAATTGCTTGATAAAGCCAAAACCTTGTTAGAAACGGCCACCAAATTGGCTCCCAATAACTCCGAAGTAGTGGCGCTGGAAGCCTACCTGGCACTCACCCGTTTGTCAGTAGACCCTATGGCCCGTGGCCGGGAATACAGCGGGGCAGTGTTTGCCAAAGCAGGAAAAGCCAAGGCCTTGAATCCTAAAAATCCCCGTCCTTACTTTTTAGAGGGTATCTTGAAAATGAACATGCCTCCTGCCTTTGGTGGTGGAAAAGACCAGGCTTGTCCTTTGTTCAAGACTGCGGCAAAAAACTTTGAGGGTTTTCAACCCAAAACTGAACTGATGCCTAACTGGGGCAAAGAAACCAACGCTAAAATGATGAAGAGGGCCGAGTGCCAATAGTTTGGTTTATATGTCAACTCCCCTCGGCTAATGATTTTATGAGGGGAGTTTTATTTAACATTCATTATTAAAAGTCAAGACGACTTCAATATCAATACAAATTCAAAACAAACCATCCCCATGAAAAAAATCACCCTGTTACTCGTTTGCCTATTGACAGTTTGCCTGGCCAAGGCTAGTAATGGCCAATATGAAAAAGTCATGAAAGCCAATTTGGCCAAAATGAAAACTGCCAAAACTGTTACCGAAATGCAAGCTGTAGCCCATCAGTTTGAAAGTATTGCCCGTACCGAAAAAGGAAAATGGCTGCCCAATTATTACGGAGCCTTTACATATGTGCAAATGGCCAGATTGGAAGAAGCGTCTGCTAAAAAAGACCAATTGCTGGATAAAGCAGAAAAATTATTGAAAACTGCCGCTAAGTTATCACCCAAAAACTCGGAAGTGATCGCCCTGGAGGCTTACTTGACTTTGATTCGTATATCGGTAGACTCGATTACCCGTGGGCGGGAATACAGTGGGTTGGTATTTAGCAAAGCAGCTGAAGCCCAAGACCTCAATCCTAAAAATCCTCGCCCTCATTTAGTATTGGCCATCCTTAAACTAAACATGCCTACCATGTATGGTGGCGGCATCGTGCAAGCTTGCCCCTTGTTTAAAAAAGCAGCCAAAAACTTTGAGACCTTCGAGCCTACCAATGGCCTGATGCCCAATTGGGGCAAAGCACGCAATACTCAAATGATGAAAGAAATTGGGTGTGAGTAAGATGACTTGTGTTAGACTACTCCTTCTGGCGCTCATTTGTAATGAGAGTCTAATGTTTACAAGCATTTGTAATGCGTTTCAAGCTTAGGTGCATCAATGATTATCCATTGAAGGTTCGCATTAGAAATGCACCTATTGGTATCTAAGGACTTAAAAAAAGGAAAGGTTTGCATTAGAAATGCGTTTCAGAGAGGGAAAGCTTTAACCATTGACGGTGTTTTTTCATTGAAACACCGCCAACAGAGCTAAAAATGGCTACTTCTTCTTCAAATACTTCTCAGGAATAGGCGTATCCTTGGTTTCGTTGTTCCATAGAATGCTCACCAGCCACCAGCGACCTTTTTCATAAGAAAGTTGGATACTGTTGATACCTCGCATAAACACCTTTCCGTTTT
>DMXI01000371.1 GCA_003483885.1 Microscillaceae bacterium | reverse complement strand
AGAAAGTGCTGAGGTAGAGCGATTAGCAGATGAACATCCTGAAATACGACAAGAAATTGAAGCCAATAAACACGCTTTGTTGGCTTATGTGCTGGAATTTGAACAAGAACCCCCTGCCGATATCAGGGATAAGGTGTTGGACAAGCTCGATCAGTTGGCAGCAGAAGATGAAGAAATGAATTTTTCGGCGGACGATCTGGACGATACAGCCACTATTGAGCGAGAAATTGCGCAAATTCAACAAAACCCAGTCAGAAAACTATTTCCTTTCAAGACGTATCTTATTGCCGCCTCTTTTGTATTGTTGGTGGTGAGTGTGAGCGCCAATGTGTACTTTTACAGTAAGTGGAATGAAACCAGGGATGATTTGAGGTCAGCTTTGCTCGATAAGCAAGTAATGGCGAGTAAGCTCAGGGTAAAGGAAACTAAAGAAGCTGAAATGGGTGAAGAGCTCGCGCTTATGAAAAGCCCAAAAGTAGCCTCGGTGAAATTAACTGCCGTAAAAGGCAAACCTGAATGTTCAGCTAAGATTTATTGGGACACCAAGTCTAAATTTGTGTATATAGATGCCAGTGATTTGCCCGAACCTCCTAAAAACAAACAATACCAATTGTGGTATATTGATGGCGAAAATGTAGTAGATGCAGGGGTGTTTGACATGGGCAATAAGGCTGGTAAATTACAAAAGCTCAAATTAGTACCCAATGCGCAGGCATTTGCGGTAACGCTGGAGAAATACGGAGGGGTGCCCAAGTCGGCGGGAGATACATACACCTTTGGCAAAATGGCCAATGATGAGGTGAGCAATCAAAATTAGAAAAACTAGGGACATATATTGAATATCAACTAGAAGGGACGTATTTTCATACGTCCCTTTTTTAGTTTGGTATCCAAAACACTAGGTAATTACTTCGTAGCTTTTGATGTCGATGCCAGTTCCCCACATAAACACCGACATTTGGCTTTTGGCTTCGCTGGCCTCTAATTGTACTTTGAGTCCTTCTACTTGCAGGGCTTTAGGCATATTGCTGGGGCGCCATTTTTTGCCATCGGGGCCGATGACTCCCCAAAAACCAGGGCCGATGTGTTGGAATACAACTTTTCCGGTAATTGTCATAAGGTTATTTTTTTAGTAAGAAATTATACCATCTGAGGTAAAAGCCGTATAATATCCAGTTGATTTTCAGCTTCAAAATTCGAGTATTTTTAAGCCCTTACTTTTTGCTCCAGGTCAAAAAGTAAGCAAAAACCCCGCGGCTGTAGTAGCTCGTTGCTAAACCTGCTTCATTACGTCTAAACTTTTCAAACTCGCTTCGCTCAAACAAGTGAAAAGTTTTTTACGACTTCACTACACAGGTTCTTAACGCCGACCTACTAAGGCCGAAATAAAAGCTGACGCCTGAAATACGGTTGATGATAAGTAAATGGTATTAGGCTTGCGCTAATATAGTAAGGTTTTCCGAATAACAAGAGGTCGGTTTGGGTTCGGGGAAGATTTTAGCGGTTTATCTCCATATTTTCAAATTTAGTTTAAAATCAATATTCATCGCATTTCCATTATCCTCGTTTATTCAAAAATTGCTTACGAGCTCGGCTCAATTGGGTAGGTGTAATACCCAAATAATTAGCGATATAATAATGAGGTATACGATTCAGTAGTCCAGGGTAATCTTTTAGAAAACATTCATACTTCTCTACTGAGTCTAAGTTCAACAGTGATACCAGCCGTGCTTGTAACTGATTATTCAACTTCTGGAACTCGCGAGTGATAATGTCAGTGATATCTCTATCTTTGTTTACCCAAGACATTACCTCAGCATAGTTGGCAATAGATATCTCACAATCTATCATTGCTTGAATGCTCATTGTGGCCTGTATTTTTGGCATAAAGCTCCCAATAACCATATCGCCTTCCTGATAAAAATGAGTGGTGACTTCTTCGCCCTCTTCATCTACAATAAACCCTCTCATCACCCCTTTGCTAATCTTACCAATTCTAGTACATAGTCTGCCATATTTTAGAAAGTACTCTCCACTTTCTAAGAATAGGGTATTGTGTAAAGACTCGTTCAGTTTATGTCTTTGCATGGTGTCGTATATTTTCCCAATTTAATAATGATTTGTTACTCAAACGGTAATAAATCAGGGCTTATATATTCTTTTTTTGCTTTTTCTGAATTATAAATATCTACATCATAATGGGTGTTTATCAAACCCTTAAAGTCGGTAGTTAATTGAGGAAATTCTTCTATAAAATCAGGAAAATTCGTGGCAGTCGCTTTTTCTACAAAATGGCACACAATTTTAACAGCTGCAACCGTCAAAGTAACATTGTATTTATCACTAGCTCCTGCTTTAGCCACAAACGTGGTGAGCTGACTACCGATATTGGCAATGGCGGTTTCCAGTCCATATTTTGTAATATGAATCCAAGCTAAGCGAATATGGGCCTCATGGCTAAATAAGGCCGGAGATAAAGTGCAATTTTGAAACGCTTGTTCAAATTCGTCATCAGATAAATCAAAATGATTTTCCATGTTTATATTATTTTGGTAAGTATAATTGAAAAGATCTAAAATGCGGGCAGGCCTTTTAGCATTTGCCCTGTTTGGAGGTAATGATTCATCGCCTGCTCCCAAGCATTCATCGAGATATCAAAGGCTTCTTTGGTAAGCTTTTTTAACAATGTATCACCCAAACTACTCAATGATGTAGCACTATAGGTAATAATTGCCCGTGTTTTTTGGTTATTCAAAGGTTCTACCAAAATTACCAATTTGGTCATAGTTATCCCAGGCACATGTTTGATCATCTCCACACAACCTTGTTCAGTGTCATACACTGTAACAAACCAAGTTGCCTCCTGTTCTCCTTCCTGAGAGATAAACACACAGTCAGGTTCTACCAAACCTGATTTACTATACACTACTTTTGGATTCCACGACTCAGTCCATAATAATTCCTTGACTGGACAATAAAGTGGAAAAATATCCTCAATTGTACCGTTGATCGTTTGTTGGTAACTATGTGTTACTCTTTTGGGTTGCTCAATTTTTACAGTATTTAGGCTCATAATCTTTACTCTTAAGGTTATAAAAGAAAGTCTTGAATTGTGATTGTAAGAATTTAAGCCTGATAGTTTTTTGAAACTTGCCAGGCTTAAAGGCTATCGTCAAAGTAATCTTTCAGAAAAAATTATGATACAATAGCCCCTCTTCGACTTGGTTACTTTTTGTTAAAGACACCATCAGGCAAAGACTTGATCGTGTCATATTTGACATAATGGTCCAAGGCATCTATCAATATGCCAATAGGCTCATTTTCTGGTTTCATTTGCTTCAGCATTTCATTTCCTTCTGGTGTCAACGCTGTTACATAAATGATCCAGTTTCCTTCGCAAGTTCCGTCCAGGTTATCGGTAATTCTCGCATCCACTTTTACCGATACATGTTCGGCCACTCGTACAAATTCTATAATTCGGTTAGGCTCAAAATGCGATACTACCCAGGTTTCATCCATATTGAAGTAGTTGGTTTTGAAAATCGCATTGTACTCCTGATAAGATGATTGAGAGTATATCAATTCGCAATGCCATCCTTCCATCCAGTCATACTCGGTAGTAGGGCATAACAAAGGGAATAACTTATCGGGGGTGGTTTGAAACTTTTGACGATGCGTAATCACTCGACGTGCATACTGCACCCCTTGTGTTTTCATCTCTAAGACTTTCTTGTCTGATAATACCGTATTCATGATACTTTGTTAAGTGAATTGTTTTAACTGAATGCAAAGTAAAAGAGCAGCAATATCTATCGCATGTACATTTGTTGAGAAGTGATCTTTGTCTTGTGTATTTTAATACTTCAGTAGAAGAACTGAGGCAAGGTAGAGATTTATGAAGCAGGCATTTATCAACAAATGTACATGACAAGCGTTTTAAGACGCCATACTTTTGTGCTTAATAACATTAAACATTATTAAAGCATATGAAGCATTTAATTCTCTCAACAACTTTATTGATTCTTCTTTGTTCTTGTGGGCACTCTCAGAATCATCAATCGGGTCATGGTCACTCAGGTCATAGTCAACCGATAAAAACAAGTAACTTTAAGTCTGAAAAGATTACCAAATCAGCCACAATCACGCTAAATGGTAATATTGATAAGGTTTTTCCTTTATTTAATCCCATTGATGAGCAAAAATGGGCTCCTATGTTTAAACCTCATTTTATATACCCTTCCGACAATACAATTCAAGAAGGCATGTCTTTCAAAACTGCGGGGCATGGAGGTGAAACCGAGTATTTATGGATTATCACTAAATACACCACCACCACACATCTTATACAATACCTGGTTTCTACCGCCAATAGGTACTGGACGATTACGGTGGATTGTAAACAAGCAGATAAGCGGGCCTCCCAAACACTGGCAAAGATTACTTACACCTTTTATGCTCTCAATAAGAAAGGTAAGGCTATCAATAAAAAAGCAATCCATAAAATGTATGCAAAGAATTTAAAAGATTGGGAGAAGGCTATTAATACCTATCTCAAAAAATAGCTCTTATTTATTAATGTATAAGTCATCTCGGCTTTGGGCAAAAAAATAGGCGTGTTAGAAACTAACACGCCTATTCACCCAATTATATTACACAATGTATATATATCCCTAATGCATTTATTTTCTCATTAGATGCCACAAAGGTATAAGAGCGTTTCCAAATAAAATTCTGCTTGACAAGTTTTTTTTCGTTTTCGAGGTATTTTTTTCTCATTTTAGGCACTAGCTAAGAAAACCTTGCACTTTTCCCTGAACCACAAATTAACACACTACAAATCAACACTTTACACAAATAAAGCAATTCAAAAAAGCTCCTAATTTTATATGTCAAATTTATTTTTTGGTTAAAAACGATGCAATCTAACCTTAAAAAACCAAATTTTATTCCGAACACTCGTTTTTAGAACAGTCACTCTTCCCCTCTCAGGAGTACGCTCAATCTTAGGCTCATACACCTTACTCCAAACCTGATGATTTACTTATTACTAAGCAGAGTTTTGTTGTCTTGTTTGTTGTCTTCGAGGATAAAAAAGGCTAACTTTGCGCCTTAATTTTAGAAACTTCACCCGTGACTAGGAGCTATTAGATTGATTCTTAGTCCATTTGGCTCAAAAGCCGGGAAGTAAAAACAGGGAAGTGAAGAAGCAAGGCAGCGGTTCGGATAATTTACCCGAGCATCATACGATGTTTAGCAATAACTATTGCTTGGGTCCCCAGACTAGAATTTTTATAGATTACATTTAAAACCATACATATTATAAAATGTCCTCTTTGGTAAAAATTTTCTCAGGAACAAGTTCTCACTATTTAGCTAGCCAAATTGCTTCCCAATACGGTCAACCCCTTGGCGAACTCATCATTAATCGTTTTGCTGATGGAGAGATTTCTCCTCGCTTCGAAGAGTCTGTCAGAGGTTGTGAAGTGTTTTTGATCCAGTCTACCAATCCTCCTTCTGATAACTTGATGGAGCTATTGTTGATGGCGGATGCAGCACGTAGAGCCTCAGCCAAATATGTGACTGCGGTATTGCCTTATTTTGGGTACGCGCGTCAAGATCGTAAAGACAAGCCTAGAGTAGCCATTGCTTCTAAATTGGTGGCTAACTTACTTTCGGCAGCGGGAATCGATCGTTTGATGACTTGTGACTTACACGCGGGGCAGATTCAAGGGTTCTTTGATTTTCCGGTAGATCACTTAGACGGCTCGGCTATTTTTATCCCTTATATTGAATCGCTCAACCTCGACAACTTGATTTTTGCAGCTCCTGACGTAGGAGGTGTAGGAAGAGCTCGTGCATATGCGACTTACTTCAAATCGGATATGGTGGTGTGCGACAAACACCGTAAACGTGCCAACGAGATTGCTTCTATGCAAGTAATCGGGGAAGTAGAAGGTGCCAATGTGGTCATTATTGACGATATGCTAGATACGGGAGGAACCATGTGTAGAGCTGCCCAGGCGATCTTGGATAAAGGTGCCAAAAGTGTAAGAGCTATTTGTACTCACCCAGTATTTTCGGGCGCGGCTTATGACAATATTGCCAACTCGGTATTGGAAGAGGTAGCAGTATCGGATACAATTCCGTTGAAAAAGGCGGCTCCTAAAGTACGCGTATTGAGTGTAGCCGATTTGTTTGCTACGGCCATACGTCGTATTCACGAACATGAATCAATTAGTAGCTTGTTTATTCAATCAAGCTAACTTGATTAATAGATGAAAGTTTTCAAACATCTGGCTTTCAGATGTTTGGAACTGTGTTGTTAGATTATTTAAACATTATTATTTATGAAAACGCTAGAGATTATAGGGTATAACAGAGCAAATCTCGGCAAGAAATCCTCAAAGGATTTGCGCAGAGACGGTAACGTACCATGTGTATTGTATGGTGGAGAAAAGCAGGTGCATTTTCACTCACCTATGATTCTTTTCCGTGAGTTGGTGTATACACCTAACATTCACAAGGTATTGTTAAACGTAGAAGGCGAAGAGTTTGAGTGTATTTTGCAAGATATCCAGTTTCACCCAGTAAGTGAAATGATCATGCACGCTGACTTTCTTCAGATTTCTGAAGACAAAGTGATCAAAATGGATGTACCTGTAACTTACGTAGGTAACTCTCCTGGTGTAATGGCTGGGGGTAAATTGGTATCTAAGCTTAAGAAATTGAAGGTAAGTGCCTTACCTGCCAACATGCCTGATTTTATTCAGATCGATATTTCTGGTTTACAACTAGGAAAATCAATCAAAGTAAATGAAATCGCGGTAGAGAACTATGAAATACTAGATAGTCCTCGTTCTCCAGTGGCTTCAGTTGAACTTACTCGTGCTCAGCGTGGTAAGCAATCTGCTGCTGGCGAAGCTGAAGAAGAAGAAGCAGGAGGAGAAGAATAATCTACTGTCTTTCTTTTTTAGGAAAATAATTACTAAGGTCATTAGTCTTCAGGCTAATGACCTTTTCTTTAACCTTGAATCATACTTACTACTTGACATTTTTCGTTTGTGTCTCCACAAACGAAGGCGATCGCGCCGTTGGCTGTGTCCTCACGGCTAACTTTAGTTAAAATGTCTAGTATGATGACCTTGAATACATAAAACACTAGACTCATGAAATATTTAATTGTTGGCTTGGGTAACATTGGCGCTGAATACGAGCTTACCCGTCACAACATTGGTTTTTTGGTGATGGATCAATTGGCCGATAAATACGAAGCTCCCGACTTTACGCTGCAAAAATTGGCTCACAAAACCGAGTTTAAGCATAAAGGGCGTACGTTTCACTTGATCAAACCTACGACTTATATGAACCTAAGTGGTAAGGCTATGAACTATTGGATGCAGGAACTCAAAATCCCTCAAGCCAATGTATTGGTGGTGGTAGACGATATTGCTTTGCCCCATGCCAAGTTACGCCTACGTGGCAAAGGTTCAGACGGAGGACACAATGGCCTCAAAAACATTCAAGAAGTGCTAGGTAACGATAAATATGCTCGAATTCGCTTTGGGGTAGGCAACGATTTCAACAAAGGGGAGCAGGTAAAGTATGTGTTGAGCAATTTTACCCAAGAGCAACTCGATACCCTCAATGAACCTATGGATTTGGCTTGTGATATGGTGATTTCATTTGCCACAATTGGGCTGGATCGGGCAATGAATACGCATAATAAGAAGTAACTCAAACTACAGGAATATTAAACTTCAATGAACAAATATTGAGGTTCACGAGATTTTATTTTAGCAAAGAACGTATAAAATATTACCTGCATAAATACACCAGGAGTAATCACTTTTTTGGCTATACTAAACACATCCTGTGTTCCTGTTAATATCTCCATTATTTGCAGCACTTGCCTCTGGCGGCCTACTTTTTTTAGCCA
>DMXI01000099.1 GCA_003483885.1 Microscillaceae bacterium | reverse complement strand
TGTTTCATTGTTCCGCGATGCGCCGCGAAACAATATAAGACTATGTTTCCAGCTTTTCGTTAGTAAATTTGATTAAACGATTGATATCTCTGGGTAATTCTTTGAGCTTTGTGTGTATCTTCTGATATTGTTCCTCATCTAATAATTTGCGAATCTTGGCTTTTTCGCACCAATCAAGGCATTCATATAATGACCCTTTGGCATACCGATAAAATTTAATCTTATCTTTCTTATGATATCTCCCAAATCCTTCGGCAATGTTAGCAGAGATACTATCTAGTGCTCTTACCATTTGTTTACCTATGGTATCTCTTGCAAAACTATCCCAATTGATTACCCATTCCCATAATGTATTACTAAGCCTAAAGGCTTTGGTATAAGCGTCTATATCATTCAGTTGCAAGTATTTTTTATTTTGTTGCATAGCTTTTATTGTTCTATTGTTTCACGCCGCATCGCGAAACAATAGAACAATGTAACAATAAGCCGAAGGCGAAACAATTGAACAGGGAACAATTAAAGCATACTTCGCTCAAAATCTATCAACCATTGTTTTCGGGCCAACCCACCACCATAGCCAGTGAGTTTGCCATTGGTGCCTACTACCCGATGGCAAGGAATGATGATAGAAATACGATTGGCCCCATTGGCAGTGCCCACCGCTCTCACCGCTGATACTTTGTCAATTTTCTCGGCTTGCTGGCTGTAGGTAGCAGTAGTGCCATAAGCAATGGTATCTAGCGCCTTCCAAACTTGATTTTGAAAATCGGTGCCTGGAGTATGTAAGGCTACCTCAAAGGTTTTACGTGTGCCTGCAAAATATTCTGCCAATTCTTTTTTGGCTTGCTTGATATGCACGTTTTCTCCAGCAATGATGCGGGTTTTCAACAAACGTTGCAGGTCTTTGAATTCATTTTCCAGCCTTTTGCGATCAGTAAATTCTAACAAGCAAATGCCTTGACTGGTAGCTCCCACAAACATGGGTCCCAGTGGGGTCGTTACCCGATTGATCAGTACAGGATCATTTTCTAAGCTATTTTGAGGGGAGTTGCCCAACAGTTTTTTATACGTATAACCAAACCCGCTCAGTGATTCGTACCCAGCATCGAAAGCCGCCGCCGTAGTATTTTTGCCTTGCTTGAGTTCCTGATAAGCTACATTGACTCGGTACATGCGCTGGTACGCCTGGAAAGTCATCCCAAAGTTTTTGTTGAACCAACGTCGTACCATTTCGGGAGCAATGCCCTGAGTTCTGAGCATATCATCTGACACTTTTTCTTTAGGATTGGCTCGTACTAACTGCATAGCCTCCAATACAGGCTTAGGTGCTTCTTCGGCATTTTCGGTGGGTTTACAAATTTTGCAAGGACGAAAACCATTATCCAAGGCATCTTTCACTGAATCATAAAATACCACATTTTCGGGTTTGGGCTTGCGGGCTCTACAAGTAGCAATACAAAATATAGAAGTAGTTGTAACTCCTACATAAAAAATACCCACAAAATCGGGTTTACGCTCTACCAGGGCCTGATAATAAGCATCCACTAGGGCTGGATCAGTAATTTTCATGATCGAAAAATAAGACTAAATGATTGTTCTGACAAAATTTGTTGGAGGGTTTGGGTATGTTGTTGATAAATGTGATGATGCACAAAATTACCCATGCTGATTCTTTTTACCCCCAAAGATTGTAATTCGGCAAAATCGGGCAAACCAGGAAAACTCATCACATTGAGAGGTAAAGTCGTAGCCTGTACAATGGCAGTAATGTCTTTAGTTTGCACCAATCCAGGCACAAAAATACCATCAGCTCCTGCTTCTTCGTAAAGTTTAATGCGTACTTGGGTAGTGTTCACTGAATCAGGAACCTGGAGTAAAAAGGTGTCAGTTCTAATATTTAAAAATACCGAAACTTGGTTTTTGTCTAATTGAGTTTTGATGGTCTTGAGCCTTTCGGCAAAGATCGTGGCATCTTCTAAGGTTCGCTCTCCTTTTGTTACCACGCTATCTTCTATATTGACACCAACTACACCCAAAGCTACCAATTGTTGAATATGTTCGGCAATGGCCAAAGGATCACGGCTATAGCCCCCTTCAATATCTACCGAGAGTGGGGTTTTCACCCGAGTCACAATTTGCTTGACAATGTATTTTAATTCTTCAAAACTCAGGCCTTCTCCATCTGGATACCCTAACATAGCCGCTATGGCCGCACTGGACGTTCCTAAAGCCTGAAACTGGAGGTTTTCGGCAGCCAAGGCACTGGGCACATCCCACACATTGGCAATAAGTAAAGGGCTGGACTGTTGGTGTAATTCTTTGAAATTCATGCGTTTTTTTTGAATACAAAGAACCTGTAACCAACTTCTATTTGCAACCGAAAATTGAACAAGTATTTTTATGATTCTATTGTTAAATTGTTTCGCTGCGCTGATTGTTACATGGTTCTATTGTTTCGCAATGCGTCGCAAAACACGCTATCCTGAGCGAAGCCGAAGACGGAACAATAAACGAAATAATCAAACACTCTATGAAAAAAATCATGATCATTGGCAATGGTGGAGCAGGCAAATCTACTTTAGCCCTTAAAATCCATCAAATTACTGGGATTGAGCTTATCCACCTAGACCAACATTATTGGAAAGCAGGTTGGGTTGAAGCTGATAAAGCAGCTTGGAAAACTCAAATAGAAAAGTTCGCTCAAAAAACTTCCTGGATTATGGATGGAAACTATGGAGGCACCATGGATATTCGTTTGGCCGCTGCTGATACCGTTATTTTTATGGATCGATCGCGTTGGCTAAGTTTATACCGAGTATTGAAGCGTAATGTACGATATTATGGCAAAACCAGGCCCGATTTGACTCCTGGATGTCCCGAGCGATTTGACTGGAAATTTATTCGTTATGTTTTTTCCTATAATGACCGAAAAAAACCGGGCATTTTAAAACGCCTTCAAGACCTTAAACCCCATCAAAAACTATTTATACTTCGCTCCGAACACGAGGTAAAACGTTTTCTAAAAACAATGGCTACAGCGCAAGCTTCTTTGTCAAAAAAACAATTGTAGTAGCCAGTAATCCTTACTTAGTAACACACCAAAAATAACCTTTCAGTTTGTACCTGACCTTTTGTCTTGATACTTCGTTAATTTTTTTGCCCGTAGCGCTGCTACGATGCAAATTGTTTAAATCCCGATTTCCATCGGGGAATTACCTCGTCTCAAATCAAAATCTCTAGATTAAAATCAGAAACTTTATTTTTTCAGTGTTACTTATTTGTAATTTTGGCAGAATTATATCATCACATTTATTATGAAAGCGATCTTATTTACGAACCGACCTTTAAACACTCATCGTCTATGCATTTACTTGCTACTATTTTTTAGTGCAGGGGCTTTTGCCTGTCAAACCTCTCAAGGAGAAACTAAAGAAAAAACAGCTAAAGACACCGCCCAAACTTCTCAACTCAACAAGCCTACCAACGAAGCGGCTACTCCTCTGTTTGTAGTCACTGGCTATAGCCGCGAGCTTGTCAACATTAGCCAAGATAGCCTTGCTCAATTATACTGTGCCGGAAAGGTTTACGTACTTGCTCCTGCCAAAGCCAAAGCTGATCGTTTTTTTAAATGTACCAACGGCAAAACCTTACCCAACCTGAAATCATTCGCCAAATTGGCCAAAAACGCCTTGATGGTAACCGATATTGACCACTTAATTGCGCAATACAAAGCGCTTGAAGTCAATGGGGTTTCCTTTTTTGAAACTCCTGACAAATACGCACTCATTGATCAACCCGAAGGCAGTCAACCATTTAATTACGCCAAAAAAGTCACCAAATTCACCCTCACCGGAGTCACAGCTATTACCCGTAATACTGGCTTGGCGGCTGATGCTAAAGGACCCGATTTTTTGACGGAAAAAGTCAAGAGCCATTTCCAAAACTCTGACTTCGTGCACATTAGCAATGAGGTAAGCTTTGACCCGAAGTGCGTGTACATCAAGTATGATCCACGCTATAAGTTTTGCACCAAAGAGCGGGATTTTAAAGCCTTGATAGACCTCAACACTGACATTGTAGAGCTTACCGGAAACCATAACAAAGACTTCGGGGCTACGCCTTACAAGCTTACGTATGATTGGTACAAAAAAAATGGCATGAAAACCTTTGGTGGAGGCCTCAATGAACAACAAGCCAACACCCCGCTGATTATTGACTTAAAAGATGGCAGAAAAATGGCCTTTATTGGCTATAATCAGGCCTGCCCAATAGGCGAATGTGCGCAAGGAACTACCAAGTCGGGCGCTAACCGCTACAACCGGGAAAAAGCTCGCAAACTGCTGTATGACCTGAAACAAAACAAGAAAATAGACCTTGTATTTGCCTCGGTACAGTTTACCGAAGTAGATTCTTACAAACCCCACAGCAAACAAATCAAAATCAGTTATGACTTATTAGACTTTGGGGCCGATGTGGTGTATGGCTCACAGGCTCACCAAGTACAGGAAATAGAGTTTTATAAGGGCAAACCTCTATTCCACGGCTTGGGCAATTTCTTGTTTGATCAAATCCATCGGGTAGGTGTACGTCGAGGATACTTTTTACATCATTACATTTATGGAGGCAAAGTAATACAATCGGTTCCCATCTACACGTGGATTTCGAATGAGCGCCGCCCAGTGATTGCTACTAAAGCCCAAGCTGATGCCATCAAAAAACTGATCTTTCCCGATCGTTTGATTTATAAGTGGTAGCTTTTTAATGTTGCGTTCTTTTAGTGCGGTCATATGTCTTTTTATCAAAGTAATAAATGGCTAAATAATCAGGATAAGGCCGCCCTAATGATCTTAAAAGCGTGTTTTGGTCGATTTGCCCCATTATTTGGCCAATTTCTCCAGCTATTTTTCTCCTCTTCTCTCTTTCTTTGTATCACAAAATTCAGGTATCCAAAATAGTCTCTCGATTTGCTTCTAACTTTCTTCTGGAAAGGAAAATGATCAGAGAAGGTGCTCGCCTGTATAAGGACTATTCCTATTTATCAAAACAATTGAAAGATGAAAAATAATAAATTCTCGAAATGGACTGCTTTGAACGCAAAGCAAATGAGTAACCTCAAAGGTGGTGGGACTTCACCCAAAAAACCACCCAAAGGAAAAGAAGGTACAAGTGATGGAAATTAATCATTTATGAAAAACAATAGGTAAATATTTGCCTACATAAGGACTATTCAAAATAATTGAAAGATGAAAAATAATAAATTCTCGAAATGGACTGCTTTAAGGCCAAAGCAAATGAGTAACCTCAAAGGTGGAGGTAGGCCCGAAAAACCACCCACAGGAGATTCAAAAGAAAATGATGGGACATAAAATTTAATCATTTATGAAAGACAAGACAAACACAACCTGAACCGCTTTGAGTACGAAGCAAATGAGTAACCTCAAAGGTGGTGGGACTAGACCCAAAAACCCACCTCCAGCAGAGACAGAAGACGGTGACGGAAATTAATCATTTATGAAAAACAAGACAAATACAACCTGGACCGCTTTGAGTACAAAGCAAATGAGTAACCTCAAAGGTGGGGGTAGACCCAAAATACCGCCCGCTGGAGATGGAAAAGCACACGATGGAGGGTAATCCTTCCATGTAATTGATGATTGGTAACACTTACTGGTTTTTAGGTTTTCCGAAAGGAGGTAAAAAAATCGGTGAGTGTTCAATTTTGCTGCCTTCATGAAGGTAATCACCTCCAAACCCAGTACAAGTGGCTATTCGAGCTGATCTTTCCTGGCGTCAAGATGACAAGTTTAGGTAGCCACTTATTGGCAAGACCCAAATCAGAATGTTTTAAAGTAAAGAACCATTGGAAACTGAGTGATCAAACTAATTCCTCATTATATAAAATCTAGGCAATATCACGCTGTAATCAACGCCTTTTGGCGGATGGGTCAATACTATCAATGGCAATAAGCCCAAAAGTGTCCAAGTTGAGCGCACACAGCTTCCCAGTTCTGGTTACATCGAGTCGTTTGTGTTTTTTGGTATACACACAGCCATTATCCAGCGGAATGACGGGGTGTCGTTCATTGATCCGCTCTACAATATCTTCCAGATAAGTCACTTCGTGCCCGTGCACAATGGTTTTGCCTTGAATCATTCCTCTGTCAGGGGGAATGCCTTTGGGGCCTCGAATATGCAGCATGGCTGAATAGTTTTTGAATGGTTCGTTTTTACTAAAATCAAAACCAGCGTGTACCAAATAATAATCGTCAAGTGCTATGTAGTAAGGGAGCGTCTTCATAAAAGCCAGGTACTGGGGTTTGATCTCTGCTTCTTCGGTGAGTAAATCAGGGGATTTATTGAGTTTGGCCACAAAAAAGCGAAACATGCGGGTATCGTATTCCTGCCAGGCTTTCATCATATTTTCTTCGTGGTTTCCTCGAATGCAAAATACCTGATAACCAGCCGCTTGCAAATCCATAATATAGTCTAGCACTCCGCTACTATCGGGGCCTTTGTCTATATAATCGCCCAACAAATACAAATGATCACTTTTGGTAATTTGGAGGGTATCTTCCACCATTTTGCGAAAGGTTTTGCTGCACCCATGAATGTCACTTATCACAAACCTACGTCCTGCTACAGGTTTATCTATTTTTTGAAATAACACCATGTATTTAATTGTTGAATTGTTCCGCCTTCGGCTTATTATCAGTTCCTTCGACTGTGTTCAGGACAATGCATTGCAAAATACGTTATCTTGAGCTTGAGTAAAAGAACTAAAAATTAAACATCAATAATCATTAATCAGGCTAAAGCAAAGTTCAATAATCTATGTTTTTTTGAGTATATAATTTCCAGTTATCCAAATCCAACGCACACAATTGGCCCAGAGTGGGGTCGTCGTATTTGTAACAACCATTGTCTAGTGGCAGCACTTTGGCCCTACGATTGACAGCCTCTTTGATGGTTTCAAGGGGTGTTTTTTGGTGCCCAATCACAATGGTTTTATGATGAGCCCTTTCCGCAATGTATCTCTTTTCGTTAAAAAACATGGTCCACAACATCGCATAGGTATGTTCAAAAGGCTTTTCCTTTTTTAAATTAAACCCCGCGTGTACCAAATAAAACTCACCCGATTCATAATAATAGGGCAATCGACTCATCCATTGCTCAAAGCGAGGTATTATACGGTTTTGAGCAGTGGCTACCATAGAAGGATCTCGTACCAATTGTATAAAACTTTTTTCTGGTTCTTTTCCACTCTGAAACCTCTCCCAGGCATCTAGCAACATTTGTTCGTGGTTTCCCCGTAGTGGATATACCTGATAACCAGTGTTTTGCAAATCCATTATAAAATCGACCACTCCTGCCCCATCAGGTCCCCGATCTATGTAGTCTCCCAAGAAAAAAAGCTGGTCTTGAACATCCAACTGGATATGTTCCCAAACCAACTTTTGTAAAGTTTTTAAACAACCATGAATATCGCCAATGGCTAATCTGCGGCCATTGGCGGAAGGGTTTATTTTTTGAAATAATATCATCTTGTTTGATCTAATGTCCAATGCCCCGACAAATCGGGATTTATAAACTGTTTTCTTAACAATCGCTGATCGGGCCAGAGACTCTAGTATAATCTTCACTCACCTCAAGGCAAGCAAGTAATCTCGGTTATTTTTTCTAATGAAAACAGCATTAGGAATAGCCTACGGTAGTTAAGTGAAAATCACACAATGCATCACTCCATTTATAATTCATCAATTAATCATTCATAATTGATTGAACATCAATAATTCAAGTTACACTTCTTCTACCAATACTTCCCGATCCAGGTTTTTTTGTCGAATCAGCTCCCAGGTATCCAGATTGAGCGCACACAAGTGCCCATAATCTTCCAGGTTGTATTTATAACAACCATTATCCAGCGGAATTACCGACGCCTTTTTGCGTATGGCTTTTTCTATTTCCTGAATAGCGGTGGTTTGATGTCCGTAAATCACCCTCTTATGCCTGATTTTGTGCGGGTTATAGTTTTTGGCAAAATCACTAATCCACAACATCGCATTCCAATCATCCAGCGGATCAGCCAAAGTAAAATCAAACCCGGCATGCACCAAAAAACAATCGTCTAACTCGTAATAATAAGGAAGACTTTCCAAAAAGTGTAAATACTTGGGATATAACTGTCGTTTTGCATCTTTGAGCCCTCTCCCACGCTGAATACTAGGCAGGCGCATTTCTTCGGGGGAATAATTCTTGGCTTTTTCGTGAGAGTCTAATAGCATTTGTTCATGATTTCCCCGCAATGCATATACCTGATAATCATCTTCTTGCAGCTCCATAATGTAATCGATGACTCCCTTGCTATCGGGTCCCCGATTGAGATAATCACCTAACAAAAAAAGTTGATCATTTAATTGAAGCCTGATTTTTTCTTCTACTAAATGTTGTAAAGTTTTGGGGTGCCCATGTATATCCGACACCACCCATCTTTGTCCTTCTATCAGTTTTTCTACTTTTTCTCCTTTCATATCTTCCGATCTTCAGCATCCAAATTTTTTATTAATAACAACTCATAAGTATCTAAGTTCAATGCGCATAAGCTTCCATAGTAAGGATTGTACATAGGTTGTAGGCCTTTGTAGCAGCCATTGTCTAAAGGAATGACTCCACCACGATCCAATACTGCTTCTTTGATTTCTTCAATTGAGGTTACCACATGTCCATGTATTACCTTCTTATGAGCCATTTGGCTATAATCTGGCACAAAAGAACGCACCCACAACATTTGCTCAAAGTCTTGTAAACCATTTGGTACTCCTAATTCAAAATCGAAACCAGCGTGTACCAAATAGAAATCATTAAGCTCATAGTAGTAAGGTAAATTGTCTAAAAAGGTAGTAAATCTTGGCGCCAAACGGTCTTGTTCGTCTACCAGTGCCTCATCGTTTACCCAATCAACAAATTTTTCTTTGGCGTTGGTGTGTTTCAAGCTTTGAAAGTCCTCCCAAGACTCCAGCAACATAGCCTCATGGTTTCCTCTAAGCGGAAAAACCTGATAGTTTTGGCTTTGAAGCTCCATGATAAAATCCAACACCTCGGCACTATATGGGCCTCGATTGATGTAATCACCTAATAAAAAAAGTTGATCTTGTTGAGTTAAGTTAATTGCTTCCCATACCATTTTTTGCAGGGTTTGCAAACATCCATGAATGTCTCCAATAGCAAACCGTCGTGTGGGTTGGGCGGTTGAGTGGGTTGGTTGAATTGTCAGAGTTTTGTTAGGAAAATAAGCTTTGATCATTTATCAAAAAAACAGCATTTGATGATCTAAAGTTAGCACATAAAATGTAAAAACTCCAAAATTGCTATAGATTTCAGTCAAAATGGCTCCCAATTTAGCCTTTAGTCCTAAAAAAAACGCCAATTATTCATCTTTAGGTCTCCAAAGTTCTTGTTCAAAAACAGCTATTTTTTACATACATAATACGCCCGTCCAGCATTACGGGCATCGCCCAAATCTTGATTAGCTTCATATACTTTGATGGTTTGAAAACCGGCTTTTTGCAAAGCCTTTTTGATCTGTTCAGGAGTATAACAATACTGGGTAAGTTCCCAAGCTTTTCGTTTCCAGGTATTTTTGGCTTGGTCTATAGGGTAATACAACCAAAACTTGATAGAGCCAACACGATTGATTTTATTGTAAGAAGAACTAATAATGCCTTCTACATTGTCATATTCTACCCGCAGCCCTCTTAGGTTCCAAGCTTTAAAATAGCGCTCCTCCCAGTTCATATCAAACACAAACTGTCCTTTGGGTTTCAATGCCTTGTATACCTGTGTAAAAGCCTTGGTTAGTCCTTCTTCTTTCATAATATGGTTTAGCCCATCAGACATACAAATGACCGCGTCAAATTTTTTGGGAGTGGTAAAGTAACGCGCATCTGCCAGGATGGTTTTCATTTGGGGGATTTTCTTTTTCGCATACTCAAGCATTTTGGCAGAACCATCCAGCCCCGTCATTCGAAAGCCTTTTTGGTGCAGGGTAGCGGCAATATGCCCCGTCCCACACATCAAATCCAGTATTTCAGCTTTTGGTTTCAAGTTGGGCAACAAGACCTTTTCTAGTTTGCCTATGGCAAGTCTTTCTAAAGGAATAGACCAAAAACGATTGTAGAAATCGGCTATGGGGTCGTAATCAGTATAACGTTGCTGCGCTTGTACAACAGACAAATTACCAATTACCAGAACAAGTAGGCTGCAAACGATGGCTTTATAGACGTTTTTCATAAGATTAGAGGTGAGTGAGTGTATCTCTAATCTACAAAATTTTTATGTTGGCGAGTCCCACAAGTCATAAAATAACAGAGTAGATGCCTTGAATTAGCACTTTCTGACAAAGAGGGTTGATTTATTTTTTGCTCTTATCTTTGTTCTTTGTTTTCTCTTTATTTTTGCTTTTAGACTTTTTTCTCTCCTTATTCTTAGCATAACGGGCAAATTGGTCGTATCGTTCTTTGCTTACTTTACTGATGATAAGGGTACCATAAATTTTCTTCTTGAGTTTTTGGTAACCGTACACCTGAATGGTTGCGATTCCACTATCGTTGAAAAAAGTGCGGTCAATTTTGCTTGGTAGGGTCAGAATAATGTATTCACGCTTGAGATCTTTAGCCCGAAAGTTGGGGGTTTTAGGGGTGATAAATCCATTCAAATAAATAGACTTAAGGTCGTCAGTTTCTACAGCAAAGCAATACACTTCACCCGATTTGGCCGCATGCGGACGAATGAGATTGATGCCATTGCGATACTTTTGCCCTGGCAGTCGGGTGCCTCCCCATTCTGGCGAGCTGTCGGGTCGCATGACCCCACGGCGCATGGCTAATAATACGTCCTGAAAATGCAACACATCACGGTTTTGGTATTTGTATAAGCGAGCGTCCCTTTTACTGGTTTTGCTATCCAGCGAAAGTAAAAAGTATTTTTCGTCGGTATCTTGTGCAAAAGTAACTGAGGAGTTGAAGGCGAGCAAAGCAACGAACAAAGTCAAGAATAGATTCAATTTCATAGTCATGTCTAATTCTGTTTCAAAAACGAGTGCGGTTTGAATACATTTTTACTAAACGAAGACTTTTCCCTAAAGTTCAGTCTTAGTTATAAACCTGTTGCTCGGGAAACATTCCCTCGTGCCTTGATCAAGGCTTGGCGAACTCCTAAAGTTCTAAATAAATGCAAGGGGTTTAAACTGGCTTGATTGCGATAACGAGCTTCGGCTACCAAGGGACGTACATCGGTGCGAAACGCCGCCTGTAAAATTTCTTGGGCCTGTACTACTTCATTGTTTTCTTGGGCTGCTGCCAAAGCCGATTGATCTATCAGTAAAGCTTGAGCATAAGCAATCATAATTCCTTCGGTGGCTTGCAGCAAATCTTCCAAAGGGTCTTTGGTATTGTGGCTGGCATCAATCATCCAGGCCAGTTGCCCATTGGCAAAATTATCTACCTGCGTGACCCCATTGACCAATTCACAGAAAATTAAAAACAAACGATAAGGTTTAATGGCTCCCGTAGTGAGGTCATCATCGGCATAATGAGCATCATTAAAATGAAAACCTCCCAAACGATTGACTCCCAGCAAACGGGCCACAATTTGCTCAATATTAGCATTGGGCAAATGATGCCCCAAATCTACCAAAACTTTGGCTTGCTCACCCAGTGCCTGGCACACCATCAACGCAGTGCCCCAATCGGGGATCACCATTGAGTAAAAGGCTGGCTCGAAAGGTTTGTACTCGACCAAAAGTTGCCAATCTGCTGGCAAATGTGCGTAAATTTCTTGCATACTGGCCTCGGTTCTCTCCAAAGCTTTCTGGAAATTGACTTGTCCTGGAAAGTTAGAACCATCTCCCAACCACAAAGTAAGGGCTTTGCAGCCTAGTTTTTCGCCTGTTTTTATCACTTCCAAGTGGTGCTCAATGGCTTGTTGGCGAACTTCAGTCTGGGTATGACTCAATGATCCAAATTTGTAAGAATGCTTTTGCCCTGGCTGATCTTGAAAGGTATTGGAATTGATGGCATCGAAACGAATCTGGTGTTGTTGGGCCAGTTGCTGCACTGCTATATAATCATTGTTTTGGTCCCAGGGAATGTGCAAAGAAATGGCTCCATTACTTCCGCTCAACAAATGCAGCAAACCTACGTCTTGTATTTTCTCAAGTACATCGCGAGGCTCTCCTCCAATGGCAAATCGCCCAAAACGAGTACCTCCTGTGCCCAAAGCCCAACTAGGTACGGTTACTTGAAACCGACGCAGTCGCTCTATCACTGCTTCTACCTCTACGCCGTTTTGCCCCAATTGCTCCGCCAAAAAATCAAATTGTTGTTGATGGTTTTTCAACAAAGTTTGATTCGAGTTCGCAATTGTTTCGGAGCTTATATTCATCTTCTTATGTTGGCTTTTACTATCAGAAGTTTTAGCGACTTCAAGCCCAAAATTAGGAGAAATGAGGGGAATTGGAAAGAAGATGGTTCTATTCTTTGATCTGGGACCATCTTCTTTATTCTTTTTAAATGCTTATATGACAGCCTTTTAAACGTGTTGAAATGTGTTTATATGCTTCGACATCAAATCCATTTTCTGAGATGTCCAGCGTTTCCAGATTTTTTAATTCAAATATTACCTCAGGTAAATTTCCATTAAAATCGTTTCCACTTAATCGCAACACCTGAAGGCTCTGTAAATGCTTTAGGTCCACTGGTAAAGTTTGTAATTGATTATCACTAAGATTCAAGCGACGTAGTTTCTGGAAATTCATTAGTGCATTTTCTGGTAAGTAGGTGAGCTGGTTTTCAGAAAGATTCAAACTTTTTATTTTTTTTAGACTTGTGAGTTCTGTTGGAAAGTCTTTCAATCGGTTTTGGCTTAAGTCAAGGTATTTTAGGCGACTGAGGTGTGTAAACTCTCTTGGCAAATCTACCAAGTCGTTTCCCCCTATTTCTAAAAAAATCACTTTCTTTAATTGCCCTATTTCTTTGGGCAAGTACGTAATTTGGTTCCCATTCAAACACAGAGAGGTTAATGTCTTGAAAGCACCAATTGTCTGAGGCAAACAGGTCAACCCCATCTCTTCCATATCGAGGTACCATAAATGCTCATATCGAGACATTTTCCTGAGAACCTTTTCCAGTCCATCAATTGGTTGCTCACCAAATGCAATTGCTCGTAAGTGTAGCATTTGTAATAGTTGAGCAGGAAACTCATTCAACTTATTGCCTCTAATCGCTAATACCTTTAGCTTCTTTAGCTCTTTGAGTTCTTTTGGTAATGATTTCAGTTCGTTTCCACCCAAATTTAGTTGCTGTAAATGACTTAATTGACCAATTTCAGGAGGAATAGTTGTCAAGTGATTATCATCTAGGTTCAAACATCGCAAGTTGGTAAGTTTACCAATTTCAGGAGGCACATATTTCAGTTTATTGTAGCTCGCATCTAATACCCTTAGACTGGATAATTGAACTATTTCAGGAGGGAGTGTCTCTAAATCTTCTATAATTTCCAGCCTTTCGAGGGTGCCGAGATATGCTTGCTCTAGCCCATATTTCAGGCAAGACATGACATCTTTTCTCAGTTCTATAGCTATTTTCTCTGGGTAGGTCTTTCCTATGGCTACCAACCCTACGCACAATTGATAAGCCAAGGCTTTATTTGCTTCATCATCGTGCGTCAAAAGATGGTATATTTTATCGCTGTCACTCATTCTAGTATAGTCATTTGTGTCTTTTACTATACGCAAAAAAACACTCGGTGATTACTGATTAATATCACAAAAAAAATCCCCCACCAGCAAAGCCAGTGAGGGATTCCAAGATTGATTATTTAAACTTACAAATCAATGATCATCATAATGTTGGCGCGAGCGTAGTCCTTGCTGGTTTCGTCCATTTTGGCTTCGGTAAAGCCCAGCTTACGGTATAAATTAATGGCGGGTTTGAGCACCGTATTAGACTGCAACTCTACCCTATGCGCCCCCATTTGTTTGGCTACTTCAAGCACGTGCCAACCAATTTTTTTACCTACCTGTCGTCCTTTAGCTTGGTCGTCTACGGCCATTTTTATCAATTCATACACCCCTTCACGCATTTTATATAACCCACAAGTGCCTACAATTTCACCGTTTAGCTCGGCAAAACAAATGTAGCCTCCCTTGTCAATGATTTCGCGTTGAGGATGATCCAACAACTCCTGGTCGTGGGTTTCTACCTTAAAATGTTGATTAATCCACTCGTAGTTGAGTCGAGCAAAATGAGGCTGATAGGCAGGCTGAAAGTCAACGATTTTTACTTCGTCAAACAATTGTTTTTTACGGTATTCCATCACTCTTTCGTACAAACTTTTTTGGTCTAGTTGTTCTTCAAACTTATCCATCACGGCTATCATGTCGTAACCGGTGGCAATAATCATCTCGTTGGTGATTTTTTCGACTGCTTCCCAAACGGGACGAAGCTTGGCTGCGGTAGCTTCTCCTTGATCAGATAATGTGATCGCTTTGCGTCGCTCGTCTTTTGTGTCGGTAACACTTGTTACCAATCCAGCCTTTTTCAACTCTTTGATGATTTGACTCACTGCAGGATGGCTAATGCCAATGTATTGCGAAAGCTCAGTTACAGAGGCTTGTTGCTTGAGCATAATGGAATAAAAAACCGAAAACCATTTGGGCTTAAAATCTACCTCAGCCTCGGCAAAAATATTGACTGCTTCCTGATACAATGCCTCTCCTACTTTGCGAAATCGGCTCCCCAGCGATAATCCACGCGTGTCATTGAATATGTTTTCTCTCACTTTTGTTGTTTGTAAAAGTGTTTATATAAGTATTTATGTAATTGATTACGTAATTATAAACATAAAAGGAAGAATTTCCAAAATTATTGCTTGAAAATAGCGAATATAGTCACCCATTATGATTGTTAAATGGCTCTATTGTTCTATGGTTGTGCAATGCACTACAGCACAATAGCAACCAAGATATATATCTTATTCCAATTCACTATTACCCGTATCGACTTACAGAGTTTTCTTATAAAATTTGAGAACCTAAAAAGGGCTGACATTTTCGAATATTTTTGGTCAAAAATTCCCCTTCAGACTTGAACCCAAAAATATGAAGCAGTCTTTTAGGGTTGCATTACCAATACTTCACTTTGACTCAAAGTTGTGAAATCCAATAAATCGCAAACAAACACCTATTTGCTGCTTGCCGCAAAGCCATTTTTATAGAATCTTATGCTCATTTTTACTGAAAAAAGGTGTAAAGACTTTCTCAGAGGTTTGGTATTATATAATATCTAGTGCGTTTGCTAAAATAAAATGACATTGAGCCGTTAATTTGTTTACATTTTTAGAATTACAGTTTAAATTTGTCTCAGAATGCGTTTAAATTTTATCATCGGAGTTAAAAAAGATGAGTTTTTTGGACTGATGCAGCATATTTTTAAGAGAATAGCCAAAGCTATTGTCGCAAAAATTGCTAAAATCAGGGCGTAAAAGTCGCTTTTTTAGCCCTGATTTTATCTTTACACATATTCTATTAAGCAAAATTGGCAAACAATAATGACACATTCCCCGAAACACTTTTCTACCCTTATTTTAGTTTTTATTACCCTGATATTGGGCGCTTGCGGCTCTGCTGACAAGGCCAAAAATGAAAAAGGTGATAGCGCTCCTGCTCCGAGTGCTGCCCCACCCAAACCCGATGCTCTCACTCAGGGTACTATTTTGCATAACATCCCTGATACGATGCGGGTAAGTAAGAAACAGCGTGTAGAAGTAAGGCTGATTCGTAGTCGAGACCGTATATCTATTGTGCAAAATGTGAAGGGATCACAAAAAGTAAAAATCGCCGACATTAAAGTAGGAAAGGCAATGGGGGTTAAATTGATTGGCAGTCCCAAAAACTTCGAAATATTGGCCCATAGCTCCGAAATACAAGCGGTAGGCCGCCGAGAATATACGCTTTGGGAGTGGGATGTGACCCCACTAAAAGATGGACGCCACGATTTATATCTGAAAGTAATTGTGCGTAAAGGCGACTATAACAAAGATTTACCAGTATTTGACAAAAAGGTGCAAGTAGTGACTTCAGAAACGAAGAAATGGGTGTCGTTTTTCAATAATAATAAAGAATGGATCATGGGTTCGTTGGTTATCCCGCTTTTATTTCTCATTGCCAGTCGTTTAGGAGGTTGGCGAAGACCTAAACGTAAAAAAACTGCCACGCGCAAAAAAACCACCAAAAAAACTACGGCTAAGAAAAAGACTTCTCGCGGCCGATAGGTTTTCGCTGAAGGAACTTTGCGAAATACAAAAGCGTTGTTATATTGTATTATCTAAAGATTTTTTTCTTGCAAACTACTATTTGTCAAGAATGATAATTACTCCATCATACAACCTAAAGAATTGATATTATGTGCTTAGTAAAAATAGATGTAAGCGTAGAAACACGCCAAGCCTTTGAAGGCGAAGATTTGGAAGATCAAGTATTTGAAGCCCAAGTGACTGAAGCAAATGGAGCAGTGGAATCAATTACGGTGAGTGCCGATACTGAGACTCCCGCGTCTGAAAACCAGGAAGAACCCAAGGTGAAAGAAGTAGTGATTGATTTTGGTTAACCGTTCGCCTTTATGATATAAAAGAGATTGACTCATAAGTCAAACACCATTAAATTTTATAAGTATTTATACCTGACAGTTTACAATCCCACAAGGCGGGGGTTCTCGAAAACTGTCAGGTATTTTACTTTGTATAGAACAGTATTTAGCTTGAAATGTATTATAAGAGAATATTTATTTAACCACACTCAGAGATAATTCGGTGATAGAAATTGGCTTTTGTAGCAATGGCTTTTGCGCTCCATAGGTCAACGCTTTGACTCTATTTACCGTGTATTGATCCAACTCTTTCAAAAATACAATGCCATCTTCATCGGCGTCTGCTTTGCCTTCCAACGCCTCTATTAAGGCCAGGGCAAAGGCACCATGTCTCCACTTACGGGCTTCTTGTGAGGTTTGCACTTCTCTTACTGACGAAAAAAGCACGGTACCGTTCCTTCTTGACTTTAAAGCCTTTTGAGATTTGGTAAGACAACCTCCCAATTGACGCTTACGACAAGCGTCTAACAACACTAATTTAGGACAGTTCAAGCGTTCCAGAGATTTATTGAGGCCGTTCCACTCTATCCCGCTTAACTCTAGCTTATCTGGGCTTCCTCCATAGGGCAAAATATAGAACTTATCGCCCACCCTAAAACCTTGACCAGAGATAAAAAGGATGACCAAATCGCGTGAGGTCGCATTTTTTTCTAACCATCGGAAACTCTGAATAATATTGCCATAAGTGGCCTGCTCATTGAGCAAAAGTTTACTTTTAATGTCTTTGAACAATTGCTTGTTACGAGCCGAAGTAAAAGTTTGATGGATTCCTCGGGCATCGTCATCAGCATAGGTGAGATTAAATTCATTTTTTACATACTTGGAGATACCAATAGATACCAGGTATAGATTAGCCGTAGGTTTCTTTTGTACTTGCCTTAGTGCCTTAGATACTCGGTTTTGAGATGCTCCTTGACCCCAAGCTAAACTCAGCCCTATCCCCAACGAGCAAATCAGTAGCCAGCATAGGCCTTTGTTGATTTTCATTGTCCTCAATTTTAATGTTTTAATCTCGCTTACCATACTACTAGACATTTTGGCTAAAGTTAGCTGTGAAGACCCGGCCAACAGCACAACCACCTTCGTTTGTGTCTCCAGGTAGGTGTTTAGAATTAGTGAATTTCTTCCCCATATTTTTATCAAAGAAGTTAAGCATCAACCAAGTGTCTTGTC
>DMXI01000672.1 GCA_003483885.1 Microscillaceae bacterium | reverse complement strand
GGAACTGCGGTCGGCACTGCTGCTACGGAGTTTGGAAAAGCATTCTTTTCCTCAATATATACTCCGGGAGTTGCTACGTTTTTAGCCATAACGCTTTTGTTTAGATATAGACAATAATTTCAGAGTAAAACTTAGAATTATCTGTGGTTGGTTTGATCAACTCAGGTGAGGGTGCAGGAAGCATTTTTTTCATGATTTTTGAACCGCTAACCAGTTCAAACTCATAATCAGGTCGTTCCTTTAAACTCAATGGTCGATCAGACTCAAATATATACGCTTGTTGATTGTAAAATTCCCCCTCAACTGGTCCAGTAAAACTGACCTTCTCTTTTCCATCTATCATTCTAATCTTCAAATTCGAGGGATTTTCATATTTTGGTATAATTGTATACCGCCAAATTGTCTTTCTTTCTTCAAATGAAACAAGAAAGTTATAAGGGTCATTTTTCTTGGTAGAATGTAGCTGTGACAAAATACTGTCAAGCATTTTTTCATTCACACGAATTTCTATCCAGGCCAATGGCTTGGGCACTTGTACCTCAGAAAAATACAAAAATGAGTTTCGCTCACCGTTGGCTACGGTAGTATAGTTACCATCCTCAAGATTGCGATTATGATAAGCAAATGATCGCTCAGGTTCAACGTCCTGAGTGTGAATTACTTCTGTATATTCGTTGAGTAATTGTACCTGAGTACTTTTCTTAAAAGAAGGGAAGGCTATCTGCCCATAATTGACTGCATAACAATCTGAATCGGATACAAAATCATTTACGTGAAGTGTAGATTCTATATCATTAGAATACAGGTTACTCAGATAAATAATATTTTGACGAAGCTTTTCAGGATCTAACGAAGTATAATTAGTGAAATAAGGCTCTTTGTTATATAGCCAAAAAGAGAATTTGACTCCTGAATTTTTCTTTACAAAAAACTCTAAAGCATCTAATTCGTGATGAGCAAAAACCATGGCACGAGCGGCACTCTTATAATACAAGCCGAGCTTGTTCATAATGTATTGGGTGTACTTGCTAGGTACAACGGAAAAATTGCCTGTTTGTCGGTTTGCCAGATAATTATGCTCAACAGCTACTGTAAATAATGTTCCAAACCTTAAATCTACCTCCAACATGTTTTGTGTAAAGTGAGGATAATAAGTTAATGATAATTTAGTTTAGTTATAATTTTACGCGTTGCAATCCTAGTTCGTTTTTCCTGATATATGCAACAAAATCAATGATTAAAAATCGAGAGTACCACCAATTCTTGGAAAACTTCCCACAGTGCCTTGCTCCTGGATCGGTACTAATCTAGCTCTGAATATTACCGAAGGAGAATATTTAGCTCCTAACATGGACCAAATGTATTGTACTTGTTGGGTTTCGTGATTTATAAAATCAAAAACCAACTGACTAATTTCGGAAGGTAATTTTGAATTTTGATGGGTAAGAACATGGTTGTGTTGAAAAAAACTCAAAACACTCGATATATACCGCAGAGAATCAGTATACTTTGATTCTTTCCCAGCAAAAGAAGAGAATAACAGATACAAGTTCGTATAATAAGGAGCAGAAAGATTGCTTGTACGTCCATTACTGACGTTTCGCTCTTCCTGAATATTGATCAACGTAATGACAATCTGGTCGGTGTTTTCATCGATTGCTGATTTACCTTCAGAATTTACCAAATTTGAGATGGTAACTTCTGGTGCTTTGTCACTATAGCTTGATCGGAAGTACTCACTCATCTCTTGTGCTATTGCATCAAGGGTGGATAAAATCATTTTGTGTTTAGGTTTAGGGCTATGTTCTTATCGGGCGCCAAGTTACAAGAAATTCGTGAAATTTTTACTATCATAGTTTCATTTTCTATAACGCCGATGATTATTTAATCATAATATAATTTTTAGCTGGCATAATTCGCAATTGAATAATAATGAGCTTGTGCTACTTACGAATTGCCCGGAAATTTGTTTTGAATTTTCATTAAATATTGAAAAGTCTCACAACTCCCGTTTTATGCTTAGCTAGCGTGAATCTTTTTTAGCAATAATAATGCTAATAAGCTTTGGCTTCTCATATTTCTTACATTTTAGCAAGATTTTTTTTCGGTTTTACAGATATAAGCCGATTATTTTGACCTTGTACTTGAAATTTTCTCTATTTTTTTAAATTTTCTCATAATTTTTTTATCCAATAAAAAATTTGTTAGGATCTTTTTTAATGTTGTTTTGTAAGCACAATGATTATACCCTTTCTCTAAAAAAACCTTTTAACTTTAGAACTAACCACCTGTGTATAATGTAATTATTCACAGATTCTTGCATATGATAATACTCAATTTGTACATCTCAGAAGTGCTTTAGCTATTGCATCATTAAATTGTTTTAATTGAATATTTGGCAATAGCTTTGCTCCTCCATCGCAACCCTATATTGAAAACACTCTCTAAGTTAAATATTGCTTTTTTGTTGTTTTCTCTTGGCCTTTTCTTAGGCCAATGTTTTAAAATGAACTTGTTTAATGAATACTTCAGGGTTTTAAAAAAATCTCCATTGCTTCTTCGCTTCAAAAAACTTACAGTACATATTCTATTATTGGTTGCCTTTAACAAAAACTTTGCTGCATAAACTGGGATAGTTTTAAGAGCAAGGCTTAAATAACTGTTTGGGTCAAAGCTGTAATCATCACACTTTTATCATAACCTTGATTATCTATTCAGCAAAGGTTGGCAATTCCAGCCATTCTTGTAATTTTGCAGGCTAAATCTTTTGCTCCCTTATGAACGACGCAAACGAACAACATCATTCTATCAAAGAAATGATATTTGATGTTCAATTAAATTCTGAAAATGAAGCTTTTAGGTTTCAAAGAGGATTTAGTGACCTAGTGAAGGCCAAATTACTGGCAATTACTGAAAAGGTTTTTAATGAATTGGCTCCTATTGATCAATTGGTCAAAATAAGATCATTGACAGTTGACTTGGAAACGATAGAATTACAAAGATTTGAACATGACATTCCTGATCTGTATGAAAAGCGGTTGAGGGAAACACTTCGTTCGTTACTTTTTAGACTTAAGGGAATCACCTATTCTGCAGTAGATGATGCAAGTGTTACAAGTCCAGAAATTGGTCTATCTCAACTATTGTCGTTCTTTTTGAGAACTGGAACTATTCCCTGGTGGGCCAAAAGTACTTGGCAAGCTTATTTGAAACAGCAAAGATTTGGCAGTGAACCTACTTTTACGATTGGACTTCTGTTTGAAACTGTTTTTGAAAGAAACCCTGAGTTATTTTCTCAGTTAATTGAGCGTTATCAAACTGAACCTCTGCTTTTGTATCGTTTAGCAGACCAAGTTCCTGACAAACAATTATTACAAGTAATTAGAGCCATCTCTCCCGAAAAAGCCGCGGTTTATGAACGTATTATTCAAGATATAGCCAAAGTAAGTACTCCTCGTCTGCTCACACTACAGCATTCGCAAGCTCGAGTATTGACTTGGCAAATATTTTTCTTGAACTGGGACCAAAATAACGAAATAGCTTTGGTGGAAATGGTAGTAGAGAAGTTTTTCTCTATAATCCGCCAACAAGTATCAGAAACTGCCCAATACCTGCTTAAGCTTAACCTTGACAAGCACCAATTACAAACCACACTGGGTAGCTCTCTTAGAAGGTTTACGGGTGAAACTGCGGGAGAAGTATTATTTACTTCTGACACTAAAACCCTTCAATTATTACAACAGATTGTATCGGAACAAGAGGCGCGTCTGCTACAAGCTTTTGTGAGACGATTGCTGGAAGTAGCGCCAAACTTGTTAATAAAAGAAGTGTGGGATTTCACGCTTGATTATTTATCAGAAAACCGTGGACAAACGCTCAATTTGCGCAATCTGGTATCTGAGGTTTTACCACAATTAACCTCAGAATGGAGGGAAGTTGCTCAAAAACTACAAATTGAGCTAGATCATAATTTATTCATCGTAGAGGAATTTGATCAAGCAAGCTTTAATCAAGTCATTGAGTCTAAAGCCGCAAATGTTATTCATTTTTTGAGGCAAATCTTAGAACCTACACAAGCTGCCTGGGCAGAACGATATGGAAGCTTATTGGCGCAAGCCTTGAACAAGTCTATTACTTCGGTGTGGGAGGTTTTACTGGAGATATTTTGGGAAAACCGTAAGAAGGCATTTTCCAGAGAAAGGTTTTTAAAAACTTCTTTTCCAAGGGTTTGGAAAAAACTAGTCAAAGTAATCCCTATCAGATCGGATATTCCGGCTTTGAAAGATCAAAAAATGTGGGAAACAACTCCGTTAGAGGTGATTGCTCGCTTATCAGAAGAAGTGGTTGGTTTTAAGGAAATAAACTCAAATTTTTGGGAAAAAGAATTGAACGCTCCTCAAGAAGCCAGCAGTACTCTTACTTCGTCTCAACAAGAATTAGAAGAAACTCGTTTGAATGAACGCAAAAAACGGTTTAATCAAGCTTTTAATGATGGTAAAATACGGGAATTTATAGAACAAATTTTACCAGGGCAAGCCATCTGGCTGGAACAATACGTAGACGCGCTTTACCGGATAATTGGGCTGGATAGATTGGTCATATGGGAATTGATTTTGGAAGAATTGTGGGCTAAAAGAAGTGATACAGGTAGTTTTAATCAACGGAGTTTTATGCTTGGCAGCTTTAGTCGGATTATTCAGCATATCTCTCCTACTGGTACCTCTCCGGCTTCAGACCCTTCGACCTCTCCTCCTTCTTCTTCTGGAACTTATTCTGAGGAAAAAACCCGAGTAAATGTTCGACGCTGGCAGCAAGTAAAAACCTGGATCGAACAATTGGCTCAGAGCTTTCCTTCCTTTGCTCAAATTCAAGAAGAGGCACGGATTGCTCGATATTATGAGGGAGTGAGTCTAAAACGGGAAGAACTCATCGCTCAACCAGTGACTCAAGATATTAAGGAAGTGATTGAAAGACTCTTTACCAAAGGTATACTCCCTGCCTCTGCACAAATTCAACGACAATTAGGAATGTTTTTGCGTAGACCATTGGTATCTATGGAGGAAACCATCACCAATTTGATAGATATTGCGCTTACTCAAACCGGTTTTTCTTTGTCTCAGCTGCTCGAGCCAGTCGTTTTGCAACGGTTAATGGAGCAAACTTCTCCTGCTTTTGTACAGGCATTGTTAGAGCAACTCAAGACTATTGATACCAGTCTAGCTATTCCTGATTTAACCACTATTGAGCAATTATTACAGCGTGACCCTAAAGAAGAAGATCCAAATTCAGTAAAAGGGCCAGATTCAGCAAAAGATTTATCTACAAAAGATGATCTGGATACCTTGGTATATTATTTACAACACTTTTTACAATCTGGTACTTTGCCTGTTAGCGCCAGAACCAGTATAGACTTTGGCACTAGCTCCGAAACAAGCACAAGTGATACTGCAGACACCAGCACCGATACAAGAAATGCTTATATAAAACAATGGCTCTATGATTTGCGCAATCAATATCCTGAAGATTTCCAACAATTTATACTAGCATTGAGTGCTACTGATATAGATGTGCTTATTAGTGCAGTCCCTGAAGTATCGGAATGGGTACAAGAGGTTTGGCAAAAGGTAACGGAGGACTATAGATCAACCTTAGAAAGCAACAAAGAAGCTGAAGCACAAGCTGATATTGAGCAGGGAAAACGCACTGGTGATAAAAGTTCTGAAGTAGGGCAAGGACAAAGTCAAACCCAAGAAGGGGATTTGCAAGGTGAGCGTGAAGAGGATAGGCAAAAAAGAATCCAACAAGCAGAAGATAGAAAAAGAAGGGGCGAAGCAGATAAACTTGACGAGGATACCTCACGAAAACAAACTGAGGAAGAGGAAAGAAGCAGACAAGAAAAAGAACAACAAAGAAAACAACAACAAACTGAGGAAGAGAAAGAGCGGGAACGACTGGAGCGAGAAACTTTTGAGCGTATCAAGGCCGAGATACTCCAATCGACCAAAGCTCCCAAACAACAGTTGACTGACCAGGTACTTTATGTAGAAAATGCTGGTTTGGTCATTCTGCATCCTTATTTACTGCGTTTGTTTGATATGCTCAAACTCACTCAAAGCACTACTACTCAGCGCCCTTCTAAGAAAAATCCTCAGAAAATGGTCAAAAAAACGGAGGTCACCTTTAAAGGAGATCCAGAAAGGGAACGTGCAGTATATGTTTTACAATACCTGGCTAGCAAAAATGAAGAAGCCGAAGAACATGAATTAGCACTCAATAAGGTTTTATGCGGAATGGAAATCACCAGTCCATTTGTATCTGGTAAAATCACTTTAACCGATGAAGAAAAAGAAACTTGTGAAGGTTTGTTGGCCGCTGTAGTACAAAACTGGTCCATCTTAAAAGATTCGCCTGCGGATATGCTTCGGGGGTCGTTTTTTATGCGAGAAGGTCGCCTGGAAATGAAGAACGCTGAGTGGCATCTAAAGGTTGAAGAAACAGGTATAGACGTATTACTCCAGCACTTGCCTTGGTCTATCGGGGTTGTGAAGCTGCCGTGGATGGAGAATGTCTTGAATGTAGAATGGATGTAGCGCATCCATTGCAGAATGCGCTCAACAATAAACGATGTAATGCTATTTTTTCAAGCGGGCGATCATGGTTTCCAGGGTTTTACGCGTTACCGGATTCCACCATTGCTTAAGAGATGCCTCTAGTTTTGCTTCTGAGTCGCTGGCAACACGATCCAACACATTTTTTCTTAGCATCATCTTACTATTTTGCCAAACATCGTGGCCAAACTGCAAATAATGTTTCATTTTGGCTTCAGCTATGGCCAACACTTGCTCGGGTGCTACTACTTCGTCGATCAAGCCGTTTTTGTGCGCTTCTTGCACATTCATCAACTTGCCTTCCATTAAATATTGATAAGCAGTTCGTTCGCCCATCCACAAGGCATAAAGAGATGATATACTATCATTTACTAAAATACCTACTGGGATTTCGTTCAAGCCGATGGTATATTTACCCTCTGCCATCACTCTATAATCGCAACATACTGCTAATACGCAGCCTCCAGCAGGGCTGTGTCCAGTAATTGAGGCAATGAGGGGTTTGCGAAAGGAGGCCAGATCATAAATCATGTCAAAAAAGTTTTGCCAGAAACTTTTCATTTTGGCTTCGTCATAGCTAAACAACTCTATTACGTCTAGTCCAGCAGAAAAGAAGTTTTCTTTTCCATTCAAAATTACCCCATGAACAGTATCACTTTCTTGGTATTCTTTGATCAACTGTCGTAATTCTGTCACCATTTGGTCATTGATAGGATTGGCTTTACCACGATCTAATGTTATGATGGCGTATCCGTCTTTGACGGTTTGCTGTAATGTTTGCATATTCGATAGTCTATGTTTTTCTTTCAAACTTAGTTATTAAAATCCTCCCAACCTTATTCTTCTAGTCTTTTCAATTGGGTAACTACAAAAGTAACTGCTTTTTCATTTCCTCTATTCTCCAGGCTTTGTTTCCATTGTTGCAGTTTATCTTTTACTTGCTGGCGTTGTTTGGGTAGTAGAGGCTTCTTCAGCATCAAATCAACAGTTTTTTTAAGCCACTTATCTGGAAAAAAACCGCTCGTTTGTGTTACACGCATTAATATTTGTAATGACTTGGAGTATTGTAAGTTTTGACGATGCCACACACTTTGTTGCAATTGAGTTTCACGAATCTTGACGGGTTTTTGCTGCTTTTTTTGCAAGTATATAATCAATTGCTGGTTGTATTTCAAAGCCTTATCAAAATACTTTTGACGAGCGTATACATAGGCAATTCGTCCTAAAGTCCAGATAACTTCCTGTGTGCTCCCACTTTGTTGTGATAAATTTTCTAAACGTTCAAAATAAATTTTGGCACTTCCTAAATCCTTATTTTCTATAGCTTCTGAGCCATAAGAAATAAAAGTAAAACGAAGACCTTTCATCAACTTATTGTACCATTGCCTCGGTATCCGAGAACGAACTGTTTTTAAAAAGCGAGTGAGTTTTTTTGTCTCCACGTCTGCACTTGCCACTTGCGTTAGTAAATCCCTTAAGAGAGTTTTACACACCTCTTGGTCAGTCTCCATTGCCCATAAAGCACATTCAGTGGCTTTACCAAACTCTTTATACTGTAAATAGCGATTAATTACTTTGGGTAAAAACAGATTTGCGTACTTATTATCCTGTGCATCTTTTATGTTATTATTTTTGATCCATTGCCACCATTCTTTATACCAGGCAAACACTTGGTCAGGCATTTGTTCATGCATTAAACCTGTCATTTGCTCATAGGCCAAAAAAACACGCTTTACTCGTTCCATTTTTCCATAGGTACTTTCGCCGCTTTTTCCTTCTTCCAAAAAATTAATCCATTCAGGAAAGGTTTTATTCATGGCAGTCAACTGGCCATTTAATAGCTGTTCAAAAACCAATGCTTTGTAATAGCGGCTCACTTTTCGAATATTCACTCTAATATTAGTCTCACCCCAATCATGCGCTCTAAGTGTTTTTATCAAACGCCTCCCATATACGATGGCTTTAAGAAATTGCTGCTTCTCTTTGTATAATTCTCCAGCAAAACTATACGCCCCTACCCTCTGCCTTGCTACCGGGCTTTTTTCTCTAAAAGCCAGATATTGTTCTAGATGTTTTAGTGGATCGCCTTGGGTGCCTAATTTGGCTAAAAAGTAATGACCAACTGCTACTCCATTGTCATATTTATATTTCTGAGACAATCTAAAGGCAGTTTTTACTAAAGAATCGGCTTGTGCTTTATGGTCTAAAAAAAATAATTCATTTGCTAACTCATACCTCAATTCTATTTTCGCAATGCCCTCTGGTGCTTGCATTAACTTGTACCAAAGTTTATCTTGTTTTTTATATTCTATTCGTATTTCAGAATATTCACCAACTTGTAATTTATCGTAGGCTTTTTTAGACACGGCCATATGCACTTTCCAGCCTTGTTTGGATTGTGCAATGGTATCCACCACTTTTACATAAACTATTTGCGAATTTTGTCGATTTTGTAAACGAATGACACCTTTAGGAGGGATATATGCATAACGTGCCTGGTACTTTTCAGGATCTAGTGTGGGATCAAGTATTACAGTCCCATATCGAGCTGGAAAAGATTGTGCGCTGGCTGAATAAAGGTTTAAAAAGGTAGCCAGAAAGCAAATAAAAAAAGCCTTTGAAAAGTTTCTCATAAAAGAAGGTGGTTTTCAAAGGCAATTTACAAGAAAATATGATTTAACTAGATCTTACCCGTCCCCATCATCTTCGCCGCCTACCGCCATGTGGCTTTGCGCTCTCTGGGCCTGGAAAGTTTTCTCATCAAATCGGGCCGCGATGAACTGCTGAATTTTTTCATTCAGGTTTTCTTCATCTAAATCCGCCTCGGTGTAGTTGGGCGTCAATGTCTTCTGCCCAGGCACCTCTTCTACAAACAAGGTTTGCGTTGGGAAAGCAAAGCGAACGCCTAACTGACTGGCCAATTTCAAAATACTGATCATAAGTTCATGGCGAGCACGTAGCTCCAGCCCCCAGTCGTTGACAGTAAAGAAGGAATAAAACAAAATATTGAGCGACGAACCAGAAAAATCATTCAGGTACACGTGGAAGTAATCTTTGCGGGTATCGGGATGCTCTAAAATAATTTGGCGCAAGCCTTTTACAAATGCCTCAATTAGTTCGGGAGGGGTGTCATAGGTGACTCCCAAAACAGTAGAATAACGACGATACACCCGCACTCCCATATTATCGATCACCATATTGGCTAGTATTCCATTGGCTACATACATCACCGAGTTGCTAAAGGTACGGATGCGGGTAGAACGAA
>DMXI01000066.1 GCA_003483885.1 Microscillaceae bacterium | reverse complement strand
ATGCTGACCTCCGCCCGCGAGCAAAGCAACGCAAAAACAAGTTTCAATCACTAAAAGTAAAAAGAGCATCTCATGTGTTTGGTCTTAACCTTTAAGGCTGCTACAACTCTAGTCTTGAGTTTTTTTGTGATAGGTAGCTTCTACATTGATAGTAAGGCGGGTGCCTCGCAAAAAACTAGTGTCTTCTTGGCGACCAATCCCAAAAACAAACACATCTGGTACTACCAACTTTGCCGTTCCTAGTAACTTTTGGTCGTCTAATTTGGCCAATGTTCCGGTAATCTTCATAGGCTTAGTAACACCTCTTACGGTCAATTTTCCCTCAATGACAATAGGTTGGGGGATACTCCCTTCTAGCTTCAAATCGGTGTAATTGACAATGTGCCCTTTGAATTTAATGTGAGGAAATTTTTTGGAATAGGTAAAGCCTGGATAATTAAAATATTTTTGCACCATCGCGCTCCTAAACCTAAAAGATTGCACGGGTACTACAAATAACAATTGCCCGGTTTCGGCATCCAACACACTGGTACTGTTGTTATTAAGCCCCTTCACCGCGATGGTCTCTACTTGGGTAATCAACACTACTTTGGCATTATCGGCTCGGTATTTTTGCTTTTGAGCCAATAGTGGGTTGGCCCAAAAGACGAACGAGATAAAAGTCAACCAGTAGTATGCTACACATTCCCCGCCTAACCTCTTCATTCAACCCTTGTTATTTTTTAGCTTGCTTCTCATACACCACTTCTACTTTGGCATTCACCGTTACTTTTGCTTCTTCAGTCAGGCCTTTTTGCTCTTCTTGATTGCTGGCAAACATACTGGCATCGGGTATAACAAACTGGGCTTTGCCAATAAGTTGAGTTTTATTTACTCGGGTAAGGGTTCCAGTGGCTTTGATAGGCTTGGTTATCCCTCTGATGGTGAGCATTCCTTCAAGGGTAACCTCATTACTTTTATTTTTTCGAACCATGCGCCTTTTATAATTCACTACCTTGCCTTTGAAAACAACGAATGCATAGTCTTTGGATTTCAGCATGGGGGCTGATTGAAAAGTTTTCTGGAATTTAGTTTGCTCAAATTTGAAATCCTTTACGGGGGCTGAAAAAGTCAATTGTCCCGTTTTAGCGTCAAATTCGCTGGTGCTTTCCGTATTGCTTAGCGCCAGGGTCATCTTGTTAGCCCCCGTATTAGCGCCGGCTTTTTTGAACTCTATTTGAGTCTTCAGTAGCACTTTGCTACTGCTGGATTTGTAATTGTACTTTTGGGCTAATAATGGACTGGTAAAAAAAAGAAGACTCACGAGTAAAGATAATTTGTACAGCATATCAAGAAAATTGTGTCTGGCCAATATAACGAAAATATGCCAGGATTGCAGGAGTTCCACCTGACCTTCAGAGGTTTACCTATTTATAGTTTGATTATAAAAAAAAGGCCTTCCCTGATTCAGAGAAGGTCTTCCGAAGTTTAAATTACGTATCTATGATCTATTTAGAGATTGTTTATGCTTATTTAATGATTCATTGTGTTGATTATCTTATTGATAAGTAACCCATACTTCACACTCTATATCTTCAGCTACATTGTTTTTCCTACTCTTGTATTTTGGCTTGCCTACACCATAAGCGCTGATGTTTTTTACAATAAACTTTGAATAGCCTTTTATCTTTCCACCTTCTACAGTCAAGGTACCTTTGGCGGTCATGGGTTTGGTAGTTCCCCGAATGGTCATTTTACCCGAAACGTTTACATTATACTTGCCATCTTTTTTGAAGTTGACTGCACTTAGGTTGGTAATATTTCCTACATATTTGATTTTTGGATACTGCTTGGAGTCCATAAAACGAGGTTGATTAAAATGCTTTTGCATCAAGCGTTTGGGAAATTGAAAGCTCTGCACGGGCACTACAAATACCATTTTTCCAGTGCTCAAATCCAGGTTACTTACTACATTATTGTTGGTAGCTCGAATGGTTTCGGCTATAGTTTTTGAGAAAATAGTCGATTTTCCGTTTTTGGCTTTTTTCTTTTGGGCTTGAGCAGCCGAAAAAACCAATACAAGGGCGGTCAATAATAGTGAAAATCTTTTCATTGTTTCTAATAGTTTAGTTAAATAGAGGTGTATTCTAGATGAAAATTTGATGATGATGTTATTTTTTGTGAGCAGAAAGCTTCCTGCTTACTTCATTTGCTCATTTCGCTAACAAATACCGACGATAAAAAATATTAGTTCGGCCTTAACAAGTAATTAACAAAGAAGAAATTGACATAATAAGCAGTAATCTGTTATAAATTTTGCTAACACTTTTTTAAGAAAAATATTTGAACTGTCACTAGATGGGCGTTGTTGAACAAGGCGAAGAACGAACGGTATAGTGTGTTGAAACAATCAAATTATTGACAGGCGCAACCATTTAACCCTATAGTCTTGTAAGGACTATGTTTTCAAATAAAAATTAATACATCTATCACTCTAAACTTAAAAAGATTATGGTAAAAAAGATTTTAATCGCAGTAGGTATTCTTGTTTTACTTGGTGGCGCTTATGGTGCGTACGTTTATCTTCAACCACCTCGCGATGTACAAAGTGCCAAAGTGGATGTAGTGACCACGGCTAAAGAATTGATTGCAGAATACTTGAAAGATGCTAAAGCGGCGAATAAAAAATACCTTTCTTCGGACGGGGATTCAAAGATTTTTGCCATTTCGGGCAAAGTAAGCAGCATTACCGAAAACGCCGAAAAAGCCAAAGTAGTAATCTTGAAAGAAGACGGAGGCAAAGTGGGTATTAGCTGTACTTTTACGCTGGACGCTACCAAAGCTCCTGAAACTACCAGCCTAAAAGAAGGGGCCCAAGTAACGATCAAAGGGGCCATTACTGCTGGGCCAGCTTACGATGCCGACCTGGAGGAATACACTGATATGGTAATGATCCAATGTGCCTTGAAACCTGCTGAGAAGTAAGCATACCTTGTCAATCATATACATTGAACGCCCAGAGAAACCTTTGGGCGTTTTTTATTACTTAATTATGCTAATGTTGCTCTTTATAAATTCAAATTAACTTTTTGCTTAGAGTTCAGGAAACACTTCATCCGTTCATTTTTTCTACAGTCAAAAAAACGACCCATGAACATTAGCCCATATACTTGCCTACAATCGTCGCTATTTCTGATTTTTTGTCTTGCTCGTGGATTTGGTCGTGGAATTTCTTCAACTTATTACACAACTGTACCAACTTTGCCTTTTCAGACAGCGAAAGGTCCCCTCCTACTATATGAGCCGCTTGCATCATTTCCTCCTGAACTTCTCCAAGCACTTTCATCCCCAATGGGGTAATTTTGAGTCTTTTTGACCGTCGATCCTCTGGATTTTCGTACTCTTCAATGAAATCCTGTTTTAGCAATCTTTTCAGTATTTCTGTACCAGAAGTAATCTCCAACAAATGTTGTTGAATAAGTTCTGACTTGGTCAAACCTGGTGTAATAATCAGAGAGGCTAAAAACACATAATCGTCTATAGTGGCCAACACCTTGTCTTTGAGCACTTTTTTGCTGTAGTGTTTGGCATAACGGAATAAATACCCCACCACTGCTGTGATTTGCAAATCAAACCCATAATGCTTTGCAAGGCTTTCCCCTTTTGAATCCACAGCGTCTTCGGGATCACTTTCTGTGGTGAGAGACTCCTTTAGCCATAAGGCAAACGACATCATATCTATCTCGTCCTCTTGATTTTCCTCTTCGAACCGCTCCATCAACGGCAATAGCTCCTTTAGCAATTTATATCTTTTATTCATTTCTCATTTTTTTCTCTTTACTCTAAACAATTTATAACTGCCTTTGTTATTAATTCAAAAACATAATAAATATAGTAATTTTATTACGATAAAGTATAATAATAATTATTTATATCAATGGCAACACTCAAAAACAGTTGTATGATACTGGCCTTCTTATTATTGGGTCAGTTTGCCTGGGCGCAAAATGGTAAAATCCGTGGGCAAGTATCTGACAAAAAAAATAACGAAGCCATTCCTTTCGCCACGGTAGTTATCCAGGGCACTAGCAAAGGAGTAACCACTGATGTGGATGGGAAGTTTGAGCTATCGGGTCTCAAAGGTGGGTTGTACAACTTAGAAATCTCTTACATTGGCTACAAGAAGAAAATAATCTTCGAAGTAGAAGTTACGCTGGCTCGCCCAGCCATTGTAAAAGTAGCCCTGGAAGAAGAAGCTACTAAGCTGGAAACCGTAACCGTAACAGCAGGTTCGCGTTTTTTCAAAAACTCCGAAAGTCCTGTTTCCTTGCGTACTATTGGCACCAACGAAATTAAGAGAAACCCAGGAGGTAATCGTGATATTTCAAAAGTAATTCGTACGCTACCCGGGGTGGCTTCGGTGCCCTCTTTCCGAAACGATGTGATTGTACGAGGAGGAGCTCCTAACGAAAACCGCTTTTATTTGGATGGCATAGAGGTGCCCAACATCAATCACTTTGCTACCCAAGGTTCTTCGGGTGGGCCAGTAGGACTCATCAATGTAGATTTTATCAGAGAAGTAGAGTTTTATTCGGGTGCTTTTCCAGCCAATAGAGGCAATGCCTTGAGCTCGGTGCTCGACTTTAAACAAAAAGATGGGCGCGATGACAAGTGGACATTGAACGGGGTAGTGAGTGCCACCGATGTAGGCATTACGGTAGAGGGTCCTGTTACCAAAGAATCCAGCCTTATTTTCTCAGCACGTCGTTCGTATTTACAGTTTTTATTTGCTGCCCTTGAGCTACCGTTTTTGCCTACCTACAATGATTTTCAGCTCAAATACAAGTATAAATTTGGCACCAAGGCTCAGTTAAGTATCATCGGATTGGGTGCCATAGATCAGTTTAATCTAAACCTGGATGCCAACGAAACCGAAGCACAACGTTATACGCTGAACAATTTACCCGTGACCGAACAATGGAATTATACCATTGGAGCAAGGTATGATTGGTTTAGAAAAAATGGAAATTATACCTTGGTGGTAAGCCGTAATGCGCTGAATAACAACATTTTTAAGCATCCCAACAATGATGAGAGTTTGCCCAGAATTTTGGACTATAACTCACGGGAAACCGAAAATAAATTCCGATTGGAAAACTACATAGAAGCCAGCGGCTGGAAAATAAATATGGGGGTAAACTATGAGCTGACCCAATACACCAACGCTACCAACAACCAAGTAGTAGTGCCCAATGCCGCACCTATTACTAAAAGAGTACAGTCGGAGCTGGACTTGAATAAATGGGGGATATTTGCACAGGTAAGCAAGCAGTTTTTCAATGAGAAGCTCAGCCTTTCATTAGGATTGCGAGCCGATGCCAACGATTACTCTAGCAGTATGAGTAATTTACTGGACCAATTCTCTCCTCGTTTTTCGGCCTCATACAACTTCACTCCGCTTTTTGCCTGGAACTTCAACACAGGCATTTATTATCAATTACCTGCTTATACTATTCTAGGCTATAAAGAAGGAGATACCTTTATCAATAAGCAAAACGACATTAAGTACATTCAAAACTCACAGATTGTTACGGGATTGGAATATAACCTACCTGCCAGTAATACTAAAATCACAGTAGAAGGTTTTTATAAACTCTACCGAAACTACCCTTTCTTAATTCGGGAAGGTATTTCGTTGGCCAACTTGGGAGCTGATTTTGGAGTGATTGGCAATGATCCTATCAACTCTACCTCAGAAGGGCGATCTTACGGACTGGAACTTTTGGTGCAACGCAAATTTACCAAGGGTTTTTATGGAATTTTGGCCTATACGCTGGTGCGTAGTGAGTTTACCGATCAAAATGGAAACTTTGCGCCTTCAGCTTGGGACAACCAACACATTTTGAGTTTTACAGGCGGATATAAATTTGGTAAAAACTGGGAGTTTGGTACCCGGGTTTTATTCTCAGGAGGAGCGCCTTTTACTCCTTTCGATTTAAATGCCACCCTAACCCCTGCCAACTGGAATATTACTGGCATGGGTGTCCCCGATTATAGCCGCTTAAACACTGAGCGTAATGGTGCATTTTATCAGATAGATGTGCGCTTAGATAAGAAGTGGTTTTTCAATAAATGGAGTTTGAATGTCTTTCTTGACATCCAAAATGTGACCAATGCTCAAGTACGTTTTCAGGACAATATAGATGTAGTACGCGATGCTCAAGGTAATCCAGTAACTGACCCTAATAATCCTAATTTATACCAGGCAAATTTCCTGGAAAACATCTCAGGAAACTTACTCCCAAGTATTGGAATTATTGTAGAATTATAGAATACTTCCTCTATTTTGTTGAACGTTTGAGCCATTTTGGTTAAAAAACTCAACACATGAGAAAAATACTATCAATTTTATTGCCGATTATGAGATAGTTGTGTTAACTTATTAGCACCATTTTATGTGGATAAGCACATATTTGAAAAAGCGGGGCAAATCTTATTTGACTCCGCTTTTTTGCATGATTAGCTCTTTTGTTCGAATTTTGGCTTTGAAGTCGAGATGACTTCTTTTTAAAACACTGGTGTTATCTCAACACTGGTATTCCTAAAATAAATTATCAGACATGATGGTGAAACAATTCCATAAAATTCTAATTGCACTACTACTTGTTTTTGTTACCACGGCCTCTTTTGCCACTCCTACTAAAGTAGTCGTAAGAGCCAAAGCCAAAGATGCCAAGTTTATAGGCACCTCAGTAGGTGGGGCAATGGTGATCATTCGCAATGCGGTAACTGGTGAAATTTTAGCCAAAGGCCTGACTACCGGAAGTACCGGCAATACTCAACTCATTATGCGAACTGCCAAGAAGCGCTACCAAGCCATTAGCGATGACCGTACCGCCAAATTTGAAGCTACTGTAGACATTGCTGAACCTACTTTTGTTACTATACAGGTAATGGCACCTTATAATAAAAAACAATCGACCATTACGGCTCAAACTCAAGTATGGTTGATTCCTGGCAAGGATATCACAGGTGATGGCATTGTCATAGAAATTCCTGGATTTATTATCGATGTATTGGCCCCTCAAACCCACGAATTTATCTCTTTGGGAAAAAACAATAACCAAATCAATATCAAAGCCAACGTAGTCATGACTTGTGGCTGTACCATCTCTAAAGGCGGGCTGTGGGACGGCGACAAGATGGAAGCCAAAGCAATTGTCAAGCGAAATGGGCAACCTTACCAAACGGTAACGCTTCAACTAGGTAGCAAAGTAAATACCTTTGAGGGGGTGCTCAAAACCAGCGAGGCCGGATTGTATGAAATATTGGTATACGTATACGATGCCCGTACTGGTAATACTGGAGTAGATAAGGTGAATGTAGTGGCGAGGAAATAGCTTTTTAAGTGAAAAACGAAAAG
>DMXI01000577.1 GCA_003483885.1 Microscillaceae bacterium | reverse complement strand
GATCATTGGAACTGGCGCAAAATCAGCAATAACCGGGGGCTGGATTGGAATCCTTTGTTTTTTAGGCAACATTATGGTAAATGGGACTGGCAAAAACTGAGTGAAAATCCTGGATTGCCTTGGTCGGTCGCTTTTTTTGACGCCCACATTGAAAAATGGCACTGGAGTAAACTAAGCGAAAACCCTGGTTTGCCCTGGTCTTGGGAGTTTTTGATGCAGTACGAAAAAAAATGGGTATGGAGCGCGTTGGGCAACAACAAAGGAGTGTATCAAAACATTTTTGCCCAGGTACTGGACAACGATTTGGTGTACGAAATTATGAATCGTTACAAAGAAATGACCTACTCTGTAGAGGAATGGTAGCATAAACTTAATTGCTCTATTGTTAGATGGTTTCGCAATGCGTCGCAAAACCATCTAACAATAAAACAATTTAACTATACTTTATGATGGCTTATCATGCTAGTTCACTTTTTTCTTAAAACCTCTTTTGGCATACTTATACGCTTGTGATTCCATTTTTTCGCGAGGGTAACCTAAGCTTGCCGCCTGCTGCAAGTCCTTTTTAATCTCTCTTTTACGATATTTGGTTCTCATCTTGGCAATACCGCGCAAATACCAGGCTCGCGCATTTTTAGGCTGCTTGGCAATGAGTAAATCACAATCTTTGATGGTATGTGGGTAATCTTCTTGCTTTAGAAATAACTCAGCTCGTTTGCCATAAAACTGAGTACTGTCTGGGTAATGTTCCAAAGCTCTGGTGTAATCATTAATGGCTGGCTCATACTTATGAAGTGCTTCGTAATAACCAGCTCGCTCTACCAGATAATGCGCCTCCTCAGGTTCCATTTCCATTACCTTATTAATCGCCCTTACTGCTCCCCGATAATCGTTGGTGGCCGCTTTGCAATAAGCGCTTAAGGCATAGTGATAGGCCTGAACATTTTGAGAATCTTTTTGAATCAAATAATCGATGTCCTGGGCACTTTGTTGGTAGTTTCCAGCTAAAAAATGAGCATACACTCTTTTATGGTAGTACTCTAGTTCATAAGGTTGCAATTGAATGGCTTTGGTAAAATCCTCTATTGCACCTTTATACTTACGAATGTCTAAACGGCATTGGCCTCGTCCGTAATAGAGAACAGCTTCATTGGGTGCATAATTAATGGCGTTGGAATAATCATTGACCGCCTTTTGGGTAAAGCCGATTTCCTTATAAGCCTCTGCCCGATAATTGTAAGCCAAAGCAAACTTAGGGTCTATTCGTAAGGCTTGATTATATTCTTGAATGGCAATCTCGGGTTTGTTTCTTTCGTAATAAATGGCCCCTTTGTATAAATAAGGTGCAGCCTTGTTGGGGTTATACTGCGAAGATTTGTGAAAGTCATCAAAGGCCCGATCGTAATCTCTCATAGCAAGATAGGTTCGTCCTCGCTCAAAGTAAGCGTCCGCGTATCCTGGGTTTTGCTTAATAGCCAATCCCAAATGTTTTAAAGCACTTTTAAAATCACCCATTTGTAACTCCAGTGCTCCCCGTTTAAAGTTCTCGTTGGCTTTTACATAATAACTATTGCTTTTGCCGTAAAATCTTTTGCCTTGAGCCTGAATTTGAGTGATCGTAAAAAATACAAATAGCAGTGTGTATAATTTAAATTGGTGTCTCATAAAGATTATTGAATGATCCTTTTTTGTAATAACGGATGAATCACCAAAAAAGATAAGTCAACCACAAAAAAACCAAAGTTTGTTCCAAAGCTCTTCTATAAATGAATAGATCGTTTGGTCTCATCGAAAAACAAATCGCAAGTAATGGATGTCAGTACACCTATCACTTGCGATTTTAGAATATGTTTAAAACTTAGGTTTATCCTCCCAGATAAGTTCCGCCATCTACAGTAAGCGTTTGCCCGGTAACGAAACTAGAAGCATCACTGGCAAAAAACAGGATCGCTTTAGCAATTTCCTCAGGTTGTCCCAATCGTCGCAAAGGAATGCGTTGCTTCATTTGCTGTCGCATTTCTTCGGGCACAGTAGCCAACATACTGGTATCGGTTGGGCCAGGGGCAATGGCATTTACCGTAATGTTGTGCTTTCCTAGCTCTCTTCCCCATACTTTGGTCATCCCAATCACACCTGCCTTGGCTGCTACATAGTTGGTTTGGCCAAAATTGCCATAAATACCCACTACCGAAGCCAAATTCACAATTTTGCCATAGTTGGCTTCCATCATATACTTAGAGGCACCTTTGGTACAATTAAAAACCCCAGTCAAATTCACATCAATTACTTGTTGCCATTGTTCGGGAGTCATTTTTTTAAAGGAGGCATCTCTCACAATTCCAGCATTATTAACCAAAATATCAATCTGCCCGTATTCTTCTACAATTTTTACGCAAGCTGCTTCCACCGATTCCAACTTGGTAATGTCTACACCTTCCATAAACATCGCCTTGCTGCCTTTTGATTTAAGCAAACTTACCGTAGCCTCGGCAGTCTCTTTCTTCACATCCCAAATCACGATTTTTGCTCCACGGTCCGCTAACATGAGTGCGGTTGCTCTTCCGATACCCTGAGCGCCGCCTGTTACAATGGCTACTCTATCCTTTAATTCAAAGTTCTTATTCATAAGTTTTAGTCGTTTCTTTTGATGTCAATGTATAAAGTCCTGCAACTACTATTACTAGATTGCAACTTTAAACGCGAGTAATTTAAAATGAAAATTGGGGGAGTGCAAGTTATTATGGTTGGTTTAAGACTCTTTTCCTGCTTTCTTTTGCGCAAACCTTCCTTTCACAAAAGACATAAAATCACCAAAAGTTTCCTTAGAGGTAAACACTTCTTTTACAACCTTAAAATAATCTTTGGTTTGAGGTTTGGTGGGTTCTTGAGGCTTTACTCGATTGGCCTTACGCGAAGCTTCTATTTGTTCATACTTCTCAATGGCATCATCCAGACGAGCCTGACGATCCTCTTGGGTAATTCCCAGTAGCTCATCGGCCTTGGCATATCGCTCCTGTGCTTTTTTGGAGTAGCCCATGGTTTCTTCCAATAGGCCTAAATTATTTTGGACAATGGGGTCATTTGGGTTGATTTCCAGCGCTTTACGATAATCATGCAAAGCACTAATTTTATCGCCAATACTTGCCAGGATGTAGGCTCTGCTTGAATATCGGTAGGCATTGTCAGGCTCTAGTTCTACCGCTTTGTCAAAATCCTGGATGGCTTCTTTATATTGCTTTAATTGATATCGAGCTACAGCTCTTTCGGCATATACAGCCGCTATTTCATCATCTAAGCCTATGGCCGTATCAAAATCCTGAATGGCTTTTTCATACTCCCGAAGTTGCATCCAGCTACCGCCTCTTTGGCAAATGCTCCCCAGGTGATCAGGGATTTTACGCAAATTCTTGGTAAATGATTGAATTGCTGCTTCATAATTCTTGGCCCGGTAGTGGGTCATTCCTTCCTCAAATAAGCGGTTTTCTTCTGCCATTATAAACGTATTATTTAAAATGTTAACAGTCCAATGAGAACTGCAAATTTAAATATTTTGTTCGGTAATGGCAGAAGAATATAATATCATCAGCCTCATACTACTGGACATTTTAGCTAAAGTTGGTCGTGAGGACACGGCTGCCTCGGTTAATATCTCCACAATCGCAAAATGTTTAGCAGTATAAATCAGTCTACCGCTATTTCTGTTCTACTTTATCTATCTTCAAGCCTGCTTCCATAATTCCGGTAATAGAAGTATTCGGTGGCATATTGTGAATTACTTCAAAAGTATATTTTCCAGTCTCGGCAAACGCATAATTATTTTCTACTAGAGTGACCAAGTCAATGATATCGCCCAATGGCTCTCCCAAAAACTCTCCTTTTTCGTCTTTTAGGTTGATCACATAATCTTTGACTGTTTTCTTGCCCGCAGGGCTGGTAGTGGTTACTTTTAAGGTATAAGCCGTTGTGGGGGTACGCTGTACTCCTGAGGCATACCTAATCGCTAAACTAAGTTTGTACTGGGCTTGATTGTCCTGCACATCTACGGTGAATTTCTTCACGTCTTTGATGTCCCAAATTAGGTTTTTGATTCCTTCATGTTTTTCATAGAAGCTTCCTCCACAGGATACCAAAGTAAATGATAACAGGAAAAAAGCCAGGGTCATTTTAGCAAATGATTTATTCATATTTATAAATATTGGGTTTGATTCTATTAAATATACAAATCAATTGGCTTTCAATGGAGTAAAAACAAAAAATGCCTGACTAAAACGCGTTTAATCAGGCATTTATATATTTTGCAGGTGAGTTTTATTTTACTAAATCTCCGCCTTCGTTGGTCTTAATCAAGGCCAACATATTGTTATTTTCAAATATAATAGTAGATAGCACCAAAAAGCCTTTGTCTTGGGTTTGCAGCACAATTCGGCCCACATCGTTACGTGTACCACCAAATGTTTTGGTCCATACCTGATTACCATCAGCATCGGTTTTAATCAAAAACACATCTTTTCCTCCTTCTCCTTCACTTTCAGTGCTTCCAGTAATAATAAAACCACCATCATCAGTTATACTAATAGCCTCCCCTTCATCATTGGCGGCTCCACCAAAGGTTTTGCTCCACTGTAGTACCCCTTGTTCGCTAATTTTGATGAGAAAAACATCTGATCCTCCATTTCCTTCGCTGGAGGTAGTACCCACAATCACATAACCGTCAGATACTTGTTTCATGTCTTTTCCTATTTCGTTTTCAGTCCCACCAAAGAAGAAGTCCCACTGGGTATTTACAATATCGTTTGCTCGTACTACCCTTATATCTGAGGTGGCACTAGTAGCGGTAAATGCGGTTCCACACCATAAAATATCCTTGGTAGTGGCATCTTCCAAAATAGTAGCTGTAGAGTTTTGCAAATTGGCAAACCCATACACCCGCTCTCGGATAATGGTACCTTGTCCATCGGTTTTTATTACATAAATGTCTGAACTTCCGTCATTATTCAAGATATTTCCCATCATCAAGTAGCCACCATCAGTAGTCAATTGTACATTGGTCGCCACTTCGTTACGATTTGGCAAACCGTAGTTGATACTCCACTGTACCTGTCCTTCACCGTCGGTTTTTATAAGTACAAAACTACTGGTATCTGAAGCCACCGTATCGCCCAAAATAACAAAACCTCCGTCGGGGGTATTTTGAATAGATTTACCTGCGTGTCCTCCCAGGTTACGATTCCAAACCTCATTACCATTTTGATCGGCTTTTACCAGAAAAATATCCTGAGGATTGTTTGTACCTTGAGTGAATGAAGTTGTGGCCCCTAAAAAAACATAACTTCCATCTGATGCTACTACCGCCGAATAGGCATCATCATTAGTAGCTCCTCCAAACATTTTAATAAACAGACCAGAGTCGTCAGGGTTTACCGAGGGGGTAGTTTTACAGGCAGCTATTGTGGCCAATAGCGCTGCATATAAAAAAAATTTTAATTTCATTTCTATAACTGATTATCTTATTTTCTTGGGCTTGTAGATTGGGTACATATAGCCTACCGAGATGGCTATATTGTTGATTTTGAAGTCATTATCTATATGACCATACTTGAAGATCAGTTCATTGATGCTGTATCTTTGCTGGGCATTCACGGCATTCATTAACCCCATGTAGTATCTTACGTCCAGTACCAGATAGCCCCTCCCCTGCTTGAGTTCTACTCCTGCTCCAAACAAGGCGGATATATTCAAGCTATTTCGAAGATTTGTTACTGGGATGGCAGTACCGGTTACTTCCCTTAATTCTTCGCTGCTTACTCGATCTCTACGAATGACTACGGTACTAGCATTCAAAAGCAATCCAGTAGATACTCCCGCAAATACATAAGGCTTGAGATGGCCACTGAAATTATATTTATCTCCTAGATTATAACGTACCCCCAGGGGTATTTCTATCCAACTTTGGGTTTCTTCATAATTAGTAGAGGCATATCCAAACAGCTCGTTGTTCAAGGTATAGTTTCGGCCAGAAAAGTAGGTTTCTAAAAATAGCCCTAGCTTTTTGTTCAGTGGTAGCTCCACAGCTCCTCCTATCTGAAAACCAACTCCTGAAGTGTATGTTTCGGTAGAAGATTGGGGATTGTTGGTGCTAAAAGTTTTGCTTACATTGAAGCGCATAATGTTTCCGCCTCCCTTTCCGCCAAAAGCCAGTACAGGTCTTACCCGAAAATTCCCATAAAGGTTTTTGAATTCGCTGGGTTCGTTATTTTTCAAACGGTATTCAGGCTCAAGTTTTAAGAGTTTGAGCAATGTTTTCTCTGCGTTGTCTTCTTCGTTCAAATACAGATACGTCAACGATAACAAACGGTATGCTTCTATTTTTTGGTTTCGGTCAAAGTTTCCTTTGCGCACTTTGTTATCTTCAAACACATCCATGCAGTCGTTCAAGATATTGGGAACATCGTTGATCCGCCCTTCTTCATAAGCTGCCTTGGCCTCTTCCAGGGTTTTAGCGCAGTCTTTTTCTTTGGGGTCAGCATTGGCTACCAAGTGGATTGACAGCAACAATACCATCCCTACAATTAACCTGATTTTATAAATATGATAAGATGTCATGCCTTACTTTCGATTGGTATTTGGGTTTGGTTTGGTATTCGCCTTTTTCAGTGGAGCTTTAAAGGTTTGTTCATAGTCAATGTCCTTGGCTACATAACGTTTCCACTCTTTAGGGCTTAAATTTTGAATCCCTTTCTTGGTTAAAATGTCCCCCATCAAATCTGGGTTGGTGGGCCATAGTCTTACCAAATTATCGCGACAACCTGCCAATAAATAATTTCCATCGTTGCTAAACGCAATAGACCAAACCCAGGTTTTATGGTCATCCAGCACAATGGGGCTATTGGTTAGTTTATCTTCTCTGAGGTTCCAAAGGCGCACATCTTTGTCAAAACTTGCCGTCGCCATTTGGGTATCGTTCTGGTTAAACTCAATGTTACTAATGATCGCGGTGTGACCTTCTAATTGAATTTTAAGCTTCTTTTGAGGAGTCGAGAAATCCCAAATTCTAATAATACCATTTACATCGCCTGCCGCCAAAAACTTACCAGTAGAACTAAATGAAACTGCATGCATTTTTACAGGTTTGCCATTCAAGGTATTGGTAAAGAAGTCTTGACGCTTATAGTTGTTATTGCTATCCAATAATACGAGTTTACCATTGTCCATCGTGATGGCAATGTAATGACTTGCTGCATTGGGTCTATGATATACCGCCAAACCATTCACCTTGGACTCTAATTGGGCAATTTCACGCTTCTTTTTCTTTTTAATGTCGTAGTAAAACAACTTTTGATCAGAAGTATGAATCACCAAGCCTTGGTTATTGGGAGTAAAGCCCAAATGCCACACTTTTTCTCCTTTGGCTAACGAAATTCTCTTTTTGGTAGCATTACCGTTACGATCAATATTGAATAACAATACTTTATTAAAATCACCACCACAAGCCAGTAAACGTCCATCTTTGCTCACTACCAATGCTCTATTGATTACATTTGTACCGGTTTTGCCTAACAATACAGGTGGCGTTTTTGCATTTGCCAGATTCCAACGGTAGATCAAGCCATCGCTCCCAGTAGAATACACAATTTGCCCCTTGTTTGAGTAAGAAGGCGCAATCATTCTAACAGCTTCGGTATGTCCTACGAGCTGATTGTAATCTTTGGATTCATAGCGCTTGATGGCATAGTATAATCCGTGATAAATATCCGGCTGAAACCCATCCCCACCATATTTTTTATTGAATTGATAAGCCTTTTGGGCGTTGTTTGCCTGTATGCGTGGATCCGAGTATTGGGTAGATTTAATCGCCATAGATTGGGCAATAGAAAGCATTCGTAGGTTAAAGGCAGCTTTGTTTGCGTCAATGGCTTTCTTTTCGTTGTCTTTGGCTTTTTTCTCACTGGCTAGTGCCTTTTTCTCACTATCCTTTGCTTTCTTTTCGCTATCTCTCGCTTCTTTTTCTTTTTGCTCAGCTCGTTTCTTTTGTCGGTCAGCTTCTTTACGCTTTTCTTCAGCAAGGGAACGCGCTTCGTCTGCTTTTTTACGTTCTTCTTCAGCGTGCTGTTTCTCTTCTAATGCCGATTTCTCTGCTGCTACCGCTTTATCTCGAGCTTTATCAGCAATTTCTTTAGAAGCCAATGCCTCTTTTTTCTGTTTATCGGCTTCAATCGAATTTTTCTTGGCAATTTTGGCCTGTTCTTGCGCTCTGGCACTTTGCTTATTGGCCTCTACCTGTTGCGAAATCGCATATACCAGGAAACCAATACTAATTACGGTAGCCGTCCCCATAAACAAGGCCGTTACTCTCGCGCGGCGTAAAGCTTTCTTTTGTTGGAGCTCTTTAATTTTTTGCTCCGTTTCAAACTCTTTTTGGCTATAGTCCAAAAATACCATCGCCCGCTCAAAGGCTGGATCGTAGCGCTGGGCCCAAGCTAGCGTGGGTTTGTGCTTTTCTCTCCAGTTGAGTGCCAATTGCAAATCGGGTGGACGCCACAAACCGGATTTACCGATTTGATACATTGCCGAGGCTTCTGACAAACGCAAGTACATCTGTACCGCTTCTCCTTCGTCTTCTACCCAAGCTTTTAAGCGTACCCAAATACGCATCA
>DMXI01000235.1 GCA_003483885.1 Microscillaceae bacterium | reverse complement strand
CACATCACCTTGGCAGCTTCAACTATGGAATTATTTCCTAAGCCAATAATTATATCAGGTCGTTCTTGATGTATAAATTCAATTCCTTCCAGCACAGTTTCAACCCTTGGTTCAGTTTCGAGCCTATCAAAAGTTGCGAATTCAACACTTGTATCCAACAAGTAATTTTGGATATGATTGAGCTCTGCTTTATTTCTGACCGAATTGCCACGTTCAACTACAATTACGGCTTTGCCTCCATTTTTCTTTTTGAAAATATCCAATATATCTCCACCAGTAATCATATCATTGGGAATTACACTTTTCGCCATTTTTATTACTTTTTTTCTGTGTTACTTTCAAGGACTTAGGGCAGAATGTAAAAATATTGAGCCCTGATGTTATTTTTAATTACTGAGACAAATATAGTCCAGCTTACTTTTTCACATGTTATAAATTTGGGCGGCTTTGTTGTAAATAACGTCCAACAAATGACATCTGATGTTGGGCTAAATTTTTCATTAAACTTAGTTACTTCATAGGTGGAACTTTTAAATAAAATAGGAAACCATTGGCTTCAAGTTAGATCCAGGAGGATGCAAAAGAAAAGGACCTCCCAAAAAAGGAAGGCCCTCACAATTAAAGACAGAAAAATTTACTTTTTTTCATATACATACCAATAAATGGTACCTACCATAAATACTCCTCCAACAATATTACCTAGAGTTGCAGGAATCAGATTGTTTACAAAAAATTCAGTCCAGGTAATATCTGCGCCATAAAATATTGCTGTAGGGATAAAAAACATATTTGCTACACAGTGTTCGAATCCCATGGCCACAAAAGCCATGATTGGAAACCATATACCTAAAATTTTACCTGCAATATCTTTTGCAGAATAAGCAAGCCACATTGCAAGCGCTACCATCCAATTACATGCCATACCTTTAAGAAATACCTTATAAAAAGGTGCCGATGTTTTCTTTACCGCAATTCCAATAGTTGAATCTAACCAGGAGCTTTGAGAAAGGATATCGGTGAAATATGCAAAAAACAAGGCAACAAATATTGCTCCAATAAAATTACCAAGGTAAACAATCCCCCAGTTTTTCAGTGGAATTTTTGCAGACATACGTTTTGACAGAACAGATGGAACGAAATAGGCTGTGTTGCCTGTAAAAAGTTCAGCTCCTGCTATTGCACACAATACAAGTCCTAAAGGGAAAACAGCTCCGAACAAGAGTTTCTGCAAACCGGGATTATTTTGAGCTAATTCCGGTACTCCTCCTCCTATCACCAAAGCCAACAAGCCTCCCATAGCAATGTAGCCCCCAGCCAATAAAGCTAGAACAAAAGTCTTTTTGGTTGATGTTTCTTGTTTAGATTCGGCTGTTTTATTTACAACCCCTACAATTTCTTTGGGAGTGTAATAGCCAGTATTAGGCTTTAACTTCTCTGTATGGTTCACCAATTCCATAACTTCATTTGATAAATTCTGATTCATTTTTATTTAATATTTTTGATTTTTTGAATCTGCTATTACAAGTATCGGCTCTTATTTCATAATAACTCAATTAAATGAATTGGGTTCTTATTCGCTTTTTTCATATTATCATAGCATCCCATACAATACACCAAGACATCATTAACAGGCATTTGATTAGCTCTGTATTTTATCTTTTCCAAAACTTCCTCTTCAGGTAAGTCATTTACATATTTTTCCCCACAACATTCTGTATTGTTCCTTGTTTTCTCAGGTTCAATTATTTTAAGATTCATTTTCTTCGCTAAACTTCTCACTATATCAAATTGATTCTTCATGTCATCATTTTTAAACATACATGAATCATGTATAGACAATTCTTTACCATTATAATTTTGAAACTTATACTCCACATCATTATCTATAATTTCCCAAAGTGATACTGTGCTACTATTGGTGTTTAAGTACACTTTATGACAACCTGGGCAAGCTGTTATAATTCTTGTATCTTTGAAGTTAGTATCTACACTACAACATTTTGTTTTTTCCAAAGAACAGGTATGATGTTTAACTAAATAACTTTCTAAAGTTCCAACTAATTCTTTCTTGCTTCTTTTTAATTCACACCCTGGTGCAAAAATTGTTTTCATACATTTACCTTTAACTATATTATCGTTAATCTAGCGAAATGATTTTATTATTTTTTAAATAATCATTGTACAAATACCTACGGCAATTACAATACCTCCAAGGGCCAACAAAAGTGTCAATTTTTTAGTAGCCATAATTTCCTATACCCTTTGTTTTAATTATATATTGCGTCTTTTCAAATGCCCTGTAACTGTGAGGCAAAAATACATTGTGTGATAGACGGGGATGATATATTATTAAGTCGATTTCATGTAAATTTGGATCTTAAATAATTTGCCTATTTATTAGCTTTTAAGAATTTTATAAGTTCATTTGTAGTTTCAAATGCTATAATCACGTTGGAGTGGCCATCAATTAATTCACCACTTCCATCAGAGTATATTTCTATCTTAGGGTAAAGTTGATTTTCATCTACCCCTTTCTCATAATCCTCTAATAACTTAAGTATTTCATTCATAGTTTTAAATTTTAGAATCAAGCTGTCACAAATATTGACTTCGCCTGGAAAATCTATATATCATCAGTTTTTTATTATCTGTTTTAATATTGAATATTCTTCGCAACAAGTATTCATCGATTTAAAGGGCTGTCGATGTATATCGACAGCCCTTTGACTTTTATAAATTCTTCAGAATTTTCCGTGATTAAAAGTTAACCACTGTACCATCGTAACAAGCCTGATAGATAGCCTTAATTTCTTCGAATTTTGGCTTGCGAGGATTGAATAGGGTACATGGATCTTTCATTGCATTTTCAGTCATTTTATCCAATTGAGCATCCCATTCTTCCTGACTAATTCCGTATTCTTTAAATGAACTCACAACACCTACCGATGCACGTAGCGTTTCAATTTCCTGGGCAAGATCTTCAGCTGTTGATTTACCTCGAAGAGCAGCTAAATCTTCATATTTGTCAGTAGCCTTTGAATTAAAACGTACAACGTTTGGCATAACGATAGCATTACCACATCCGTGAGGCACACCAAAAGTACCACCAACCTGATGAGAAAGAGAGTGAACTATTCCCAACCATACATTTGTAAAGGCCATACCAGCCATACATGATGCATCGTGCATTGCCTGACGAGCTTCTTTGTTGTTTGGTTCAGCATATGCTGTTGGTAAGTTTTCAAATACTAGGTCAACAGAACCTTTTGCGATTGAATCGTTGTAACGGTCAGCAATGTTTGAAACGTAAGCTTCAACACCATGACTTAATGCATCTAAACCAGTGTTGGCAGTAATATGTGCCGGCATGGTTTTGCTAAGTTCACCATCAACAATTGCAATATCCGGTGTTAACTCATGCGATACGATAGGATATTTGACACCTTTTTCTTTGTCAGTGATAACAGAAAGACCTGTAATTTCGCTACCGGTACCACTAGTTGATGGAATGGCTACAAAGTGAGCTTTGTTACGCAATGGCTTCACAGCAAAAGGAGCAGCTAGCTCTTCCAGTTTTGAATCAGGATGTTCATAATAAACCCACATGGCTTTAGCAGCATCTATCGGCGAACCTCCACCTACACCAACGATCCAATCCGGTTCAAATTCGTGCATCACTTTAGCACCATTCATTACGGTATTGATTGATGGATCAG
>DMXI01000686.1 GCA_003483885.1 Microscillaceae bacterium | reverse complement strand
TAAATCAATATTTAGTAGGTTCTTAATATAGAAGTCGAGATGACTTCATATTTTAACCAAAGCGTTTATTCATCGTCTAGTAACATCTTGGCACGTTTTTCCCGCATCTTGGCACAATCCAGTTCTATATCGGCCTTGTCGGGTCGGTCAAATACCCCACGAGTATAAGGAAGCTCTTTGTCGCCATAGACTTTTTGCATATATAAGCCCCACATTGGTAAGGCCAATACAGCCCCCTGACCAAATACAATACTTCTAAAGCGAATACTACGGTTATCGCCACCTACCCATGCACCAGATACCAAATCTTTGGTTACACCAATAAACCAAGCATCTGAGTTATTCTGAGTCGTTCCGGTTTTACCTCCCACTTGGTTACGATTGGCTACTCCATAGCCCCATAGGCGGGTAGAAGTTCCCCCTGGTTCCAAAGCTGCTCTTAACATATGCAACATTGTGTAAGCAGTTTGTTCGTCTAGTACTCGAGTCACTTTAGGAATAAACTCTTTGACAAGGTTTCCGTTACGATCCTCAATACGCGTGATAAACAATGGCTCTGTATGTTTTCCTTTGTTTACAAAAGTACTATAAGCGCCCAGCATTTCGTATAAAGTTACTTCACTTGAACCCAGACACAGCGAAGGTACCGAACGTAAAGGAGATGAAATCCCTAATTCTTCGGCGTGTTTCACGATTTCCCGTAATCCAATGGCTTTTGTAAGTCCAGCCGTTACCGAATTGATAGATTGGCCCAGTGCTTGGCGTAGCGTCATGGGTTGGCCAGTATAAGACAGCGTTGCGTTACGAGCAATCCAGGTTCCCCCACCTTCGCCTCGAAAAGCTACAGGCTGATCGACAAACTGATGACAAGGAGTGTAACCATTATTAATAGCCGAAGCATACACAATGGGTTTGAAGGTAGATCCTGGCTGACGACGACCTTGCTTGACGTGGTCGTACTGAAAATATTTGTAGTTAATACCCCCAACCCAAGCTTTCACGTGCCCCGTGGTGGGTTCCATTGACATAAAACCAGTATGCAAGAAATGCTTGTAATAACGTAAGGAGTCCATTGGGCTTAATAATGTGTCCTTTTCACCACCCCAGGAGAATACCCGCATTTTCACTGGAGTATTCATGGCAATCTTAATTTTGGTAGTATCTCCACCGTATTTCTTTTTAAAAGCACGGTACTGCGAGGTTGACTTCGATAAATTTTCAATAAAGTCTGGTAACTCCACATTGAAAGCATCTACCCAAGGGTTGCGTCCCTTCCAGTGATTGTAAAAAATCTTTTGTTGCTCCTGCATATGCTTTTGCATTACTTTTTCAGCATACTCTTGCATACGAGAATCAATTGTGGTATAAATTCGAAGACCATCGGTATAAAGATCATGACCAGACTCTTTGGCCCATTTTTTCAAAAACTTTTTGGCTTCTTCTCTAAAGTAAGGAGCAATTCCTCCGATGTGGTCTTCCACCCCAAAGTGTAGTTGGGTTTCTTGAGATTTAAAGTAAGAGGCTTGAGCACTAGTAATAAACTTATACTTCTGCATTTGTTCAAGCACAGTATTTCTTCGGAGCTTAGATCTTTCAGGGTTAGAAATGGGGCTATAACGAGTAGGAGCTTTGAGCAAACCGACCAATACTGCCGATTCGGGTACATTTAATTGACTTGGGTGTTTGTCAAAAAAAGTACGAGCTGCAGTTTGAATACCAAAAGCATTGCTACCAAATTCCACGGTGTTGAGGTACATCGTGATAATTTCTTTTTTGGTATAGTTGCGTTCGATTTTGATAGCGGTTACCCATTCTTTAGTTTTTGATACAAAAAAACCAATGACTGGATAATCATGTAACTTACCTTTACTTTCTGCACCTCGGGTACGGTAAAGGTTTTTGGCTAGCTGTTGGGTAATGGTACTTCCTCCTCCGTCTTTTCCTAAGTTTACAATCGCTCGGAGCAGACTTCGAATATCCATTCCGGAGTGTTCTTCATAGCGAATATCTTCAGTAGCAATCAAGGCATTGATCAAATAGGGAGAGATTTCTTCATATTCTACCGGGCTTCGGTTTTCCCGATAATACTTACCCATCAGTTTTCCATCTGCCGAATAAATTTCGGACGCTAATTCAGTCTTGGGGTTTTCTAAGGTTTCCAGGCTTGGAATGGGTCCAAAAAAGCCCATAAAGTCATGTTCGAGTGCGCTAAAATAAAGAACTGTTCCCAGTACAACTACCAGAAAACTAGTCCAGATGAACATAATCAGCCGCCAGTATCCTTTTTTGTAAAATGGTCTGTCTTTTTTACCCATTGTGAGATAGTGTTTTTCGTTTAGTGCTCCTAAAAAAACGTCTGTCGTTTTCCGATTCTTCTTTAAAAAACAGCCAGTGTTTTTTGTAGTGTTTCAAAATTAGTGATTTTTGATATAGTTATTGCCTAATAATGCTCTTTATACAAAAAAAAATGGGAAGTAACCCGTTAGATGGATGCTTGATTACTGATGTTTGATGTCTAATTATAAATTATGAATTATTCTTTTAATGGTTAGTGGTTAATTTTTAATTATTGATGTTTGATGATTAATTTCTTCATTGCTCTATTGTTCCGCGATGCGATGATTGATTTTGCAAATGTGAGAATATGCCTTTGGTTATTAGCTCTTAGCCTTTAGCTGCGCCCTGCGTCTTATTCCTCGCTCCCTGCTCCTTTCTACGCTTTGCGCCCATTTTTCACTTTTCATTTTTAGCTTTTCACTTAACTCCGCTTCGCGCCACTTTTCACTTTTCGTTTTTAGTTTTTCACTTAACTTAGCTACTGCATTGCTTTCGACTTCTTTAATAAATCGTTGGCAAACTTTTTCAATTTACTACCTGGATAATCTTTCAAAAACTTCTGTAAAGCTTCTTCACGTGCTTCCCGAGATTGGGTGCGACTAATAATGAGTACTTGTAAAATAGCCAAACGATCTTGTATCAGGTTTTGAGGATGTTTTTTGAGAATAGCATCTATAATTTGCTGCGACTCTTTATAGCGATAAGCCTCATAAGCTTCGTATGCTTTTTTGTAGGCATCTTTTACCTCCTTTTCGTGCTTCTTGGCTTCTTTTATCCAGTTAGGATTTTTGATCATGCTGGCATACACCGAGTTAGGAAACTTTCTCAACACCTTATCTTTGTAATAAGTCATGCGACTTTTATTCTTCAAATTTTGATTGATTAGGTACAAGAAGTAAAGTACCTCAGGTTCATTTTGGGTAGTGGGGTAGCGTTTCAATAATTCCTCAAAGGCATCCACCGCTTTTCTGTCTTCGCCCAAGTGTAGGTTGTAAATTTTACCCAACTCATAAAAACTGTCCTCTAAACGTTTGTGAGAGGCTTTAAGGGCTTCTTTGGTAAAAGGAATGATTTGATATAACTCTGCTTTGGCTTCTTTGACTCTTTGGGCAACTACCTCCTTTTTGCTTGGGCCTTTTTTTCCCACTGTTATAAACAAAGAATCTGGTTCCTCTGGGTCTTTATTACTACGACGCCAGTTGTCCTCGAGGGTACGGTTTCGCCACTTTTGGTCAAACTTGATTTGCCCTTGAGTAACCAATTGGGGATTATAAAAATACCACACATTGGTTTGTAGTTCTTTCAAAGTACTGGTATTTCCACCCTTATTTCGTTTAGCCCTTTCTTCGGCTGCTTTCTTCAGTCGCTGTTCTTCGTCGTATTCTCGTTCTTTTTGTTCTTTGAGCGATTTGTCCAGATAAGCTGCGAGCTTCAAAGTGTCCATTTTGGCCAACCTTTGTAGGCTATCTTCTAAGCGAACCGTATTGAGATGCTTTACAAAATCTCCCAGAATACGTGCCCGACGACTAATCAAACGATAGTTTTCTACATTTTTGGGTAAGCTTACCATCGCACTATCATAATACTTTTTGGCCAGCTCATATTTTTCTAATGGACGATAATGTACTTCTCCTAGTTTTAAGTAGGAATAGGCTTTTTGTACCTTGTTTCCCGCACTGGCATCGATAGACTTGCGTAGCATAGCCACGGCCCGATTGGTACTATCCTGGCGTAGCTCAAACAAAGCCATTTCATAATAGATCTTATCATGGTATTCTTTGTTTTTGACATCTCTCAACAACCTACGAAAATATCGTCGGGCTTTGCGTACATCTTTGTCGTCTTGTACATCCGAAACCTGGGTCATTTTCAGGCGTGCATAAAATGCCAACTCATAAGGAGGATTATTTCTTAAAACCGAACGATAGTTGGTATAAGCTTCTGCATATTTTCCAAATCGCTGGTACATTTGCCCTACTATAAAATGGATGCGTCCCTTGCGTTCCCCACGAGGCATTAATTCTACCGCACGTGCCAAATAGCGTAGTGCTCTTTTGTAATTGAGCTTGGTACGGTAATAATGCGATCGCATAATCAAAAATTCACGTAAATTCTCTTTGCTGAGTTCTTGCTGTCGCAAATGGTTGATGACAGTGAGCGCGTTACGATCTTGTTTGACACGTAAAAAAGTACGAATGAGGAAAATGAGTGACTTATGACGCAAGTTATCGTCTTCGCTCTGGGTATTGACAAACTTTAATCCCACCACGGCTTGTTCATAGTTACGCGCATAAAACCTGGATTTAGCAATCACATAGTAGGCGTCATCCATCCAATTGCTTTCCTCGTGTTTATGGTAAATAATGGCGGCTTTCTCAAGGCAATACTTAATATCTGCATCGTGCTGCTTCATAGTATTGGTATCTATAAAAGGCTGCACATCCAATACCTTGTTGTAGTCTTCGGTACGTTTTAGAAACATTTTCTTTTCTATTTCCTGCATACGCTCATTCGCCAAAAAGTAGGCATTATAGCGAGCTGTCACATTGTGGTAAGGTTTGCAGGCCTGGAGTATAGCACCGGCAAAAAGGAGGGTAGCAACGAAAATCTTAAAACTCTTCAAAACTTTTATATTTGGGTTTTTGTCTTTATCTTTAATATGCACAGCGCTTATGCTTCGCAATAGAGAAATCGGTAAATAATATCTCCTGATTACTAATACTTTATAGCATACAAAAAAATGGAGATATGCCGTTATTATTTCATTTTTGTTGAGGGGAAATACATCTCAAAAAGCAACCAATAAAGTTTGGCGAATATGGTTTTTGGCCAGGATGTTTCTACTCAAAAAACAATATCAAAATTACATAAAAAACTTACATTCAATTAGTTTTTTAGGCAAATTAACACCCCATGTGAATAAAAATACGTTACTTTGCACTGAATTTGTGGGGACAGTCCGGATGTGTAACAAAATTATACCACATTGAAAGTAAAGAAAACATTATCTAATTGGCTTACTACCCGCTATAGGCTAATTATCAAAAACGAAGAAAGCCTAGAGGAGAAGAAGCAAATTCCTTATACCTATTCTGCCCTTATTTTCGTGGCCACTCTATTTTTTGGGCTAGTATTCAGCTTAGGCTTTTTCATATCTCAACGCTTTTTTAGCGAAGGGCAACTTACCAGCGATAACGGGGCTGAGTTTGTACGTAAAGTAAAAGTATTGAATACCAAGATAGATTCGCTGTCGGCACAGGTACAAGGGCGAGACTTTTTTATTAATAACTTTCGCAACGTAATGGGAGGAAAGGTGAAGTACTTTGACGATAAAGATACTGGTAAAATCATGGCGCCTACTATTCGTAAAGTCTCCGATTCTATCAATCCCGATCATATAGATGCCAACGACCGTAAACTTCGTGAAGAGTTTGAAGGCGCATCACCCAATACCACTAGTTACCTCACTAGCAACGAAGGTTCTCAAAATCTGAAATCATTGTACTTATTTGCTCCCTTAAAAGGAGTAATAGCGAAGAAATATAATCCTCGTCAGAAAAACTATGGAGTTGATATTGTAGCCAAGCAACAAAAAAGCCCAGTGGCTTCTATTGCTGATGGCACCATCATTATGACCTCCTGGACAAGTGACAAAGGATATGTAGTGGCTATACAACATCAGTCAAACCTAATCTCGGTATACACCCATTGTACTGCTTTGTTTAAAAAACGTAAAACTGGTAGTTTTGTAAAAGCGGGAGAGGCCATTGCCTTGCTTGACAACAAGACCAACACCAAGCCTCGTTTGCATTTTGAGTTATGGTACAAGGGGAGTCCTGTAAATCCCGAGGAATTTGTTTCATTTTAAATTAACTACCTAAAATAATATATTCATGGCTGTATTTGGAAACAACACAAGCAAAGAAACTAAAAAAGATATTACAGAATTGAGCAATGCTGAAACCCGCATCGGTAAAGGTGCTATTTTGGATGGCAACATTGAAACCTATGGCCCTGTTCGTTTGGATGGAAAAATAGTAGGTAATATTAAGAGTAAGTCAAGAGTAGTTTTAGGAGAAACTTCTTCGCTTCAGGGAAGCATTTTGGCCCAAAACGCTGAAATTTCAGGAGAAGTAAAAGGTTTAATCGAGATTGTAGACTTATTAACCCTTAAATCTACAGCGGTAATCAATGGTGACATTGTTTGTAATAAATTGATTGTAGAAGCCGGAGCCGTTTCTAACGGAAGCTGTAAAATGGGTAATATGGTCAAAGAGATCAAAATCAACGATAATACCAAGAAAAACGCCCATGACTCAA
>DMXI01000165.1 GCA_003483885.1 Microscillaceae bacterium | reverse complement strand
GTTGAACCTCGCCAATTTGGCGGCATAGTACTACTCAAGGTGCGGGGCGTTGGAGACACCAAGAAAGCAAATTTCTGAAGTACTCTCCACCATAATTATGGTCAACAGGGAAAGGCTAAACGCTTGAAACCGAGAGAACTTGTTTATCATGAGGGTGCAAATCCCTTCGTCTAGACATCAGATTGAAAGCATATTGTCCAGTGACTGAGTGTTGGTAAACTCAGTAGTTGAAGCGGCAATAAAAGCGGCCAATGAATAGCTTAAATTCAGTAATCGCAAGCAATTGACTATGAGTAACGAAAGTGAATATTCGTAAGCTATCGTAAGTACTGAGTTGGGAAACAAGCTGATACCCAGCATTCAAACAGATAACAAAGCACAAGGATGGATAAAGCCTCAAAGTGCTTTATCCGATGTCATCCAGGCTTTCGGTAGGCTGAATAACTCTAAGGCCATTACCAATGATAAACAGGAACGACTCAAAATCTGGGAAGGTTCTCCAAATGGAGTAGTTACCCGCAAAGCAACCACCCAGGTTGAGGGATATGAGAGGAAGCCAATGCCCCTTTGTAATGAAGGTGGATATGCTGAAGGCTCATCTGCTGTATGAAAGATACGTGTGTTAAAAGTAATTCAAAAGTTCTGGAATGGAGATTATAAAGCAATCAAAGTTGAAATGGAATACCTGGCAAATGATCGACTGGAAAAAAGTAGATCATCAGGTATTTAAGTTACAAAACGCATTTATCGCGCTTCTTTACAAGAAGATGTAAAACTAACCCGAAAACTCCAAAAGAAGCTGGTTCGTTCATTCTATGCAAAGCTACTATCGGTTAGAAAGGTAACTCAGGAAAACAAGGGCAAAAACACGGCGGGGATTGACGGAGCTAAATCACTTAATCCCAAAGCACGTTTTAAGATGGCCCAAAACCTGAAACTAGATGGAAAAGCCTCTAAAAAACGAAGGATTTGGATACCTAAATCCAACGGCGATAAAAGGCCGCTTTCCATTATCACCATTCAAGACAGAGCAAAGCAAATGCTACTCAAACTGGCGCTAGAGCCAGAATGGGAAGCCCGTTTTGAACCGAATTCTTATGGGTTTCGCCCAGGAAGATCAACCCATGATGCTATTCAGGCAGTATTTAACAGCATCCGAAACAAACCTAAATTTGTCTTAGATGCCGATATAAGTAAATGCTTCGATAACATCGACCATCAAAAACTACTCAGTAAATTGAATACGTTCCCCATGTTTTCCCGGCAAATCAAGGCTTGGTTAAAGGCAGGAAGTATTGACTTCTCCAATCAATCCTTAAAAAAGGAAACCAGCACAACTAAAAGTGGTGCTGGACAAGGAGGAGTTATCTCCCCGCTACTGGCCAACATAGCCTTACATGGATTGGAAAATATGATTAAGGAACACTTTCCAGCATACGCTAATCGAGATATGAAAGGGGCGATAAAACTGTTTGGCAGAGCTATCAGACCTCCTCGGATAATTGTGTATGCGGATGATCTGGTGATTGTATGTGAAGAACTAGAAATCATCAAACAATGCAAACAACTGGTAGAAGATTGGTTAAGGGATATTGGACTGGAGCTTAATCAAGACAAAACCAGAATAATTCACACGTTGAACAAATTTGAAAATCAATCTCCTGGATTCGAGTTTCTAGGTTTTGAAATCAAACAATTCAGAGTGGGAAAACATCATTCTGGTCAACTCTCTAATGGAAAAAAACTTGGTACTAAAACGATCATTAGACCTTCTAAAAAGAGTATTAAGAGGCATTATCAAAAAATCAGAGACACCTGTAGCAAATATAAGGCTGCAAGTGCTGAAATTTTGATAGGACATCTTAACCCTATTATTAGGGGATGGTGTAACTACTACATCTATGGAAGTTCCAAAAGAACATTTGTAAAACTCGATCATCTAATGTGGATCAGGTTATGGTGCTGGTCAATAAGGCGGCATAATAAAAAAAACAAAAGATGGATCAAGAACAAATACTTTGGAAAAGACAAAGGATGGAGATTTAATTACAAAAAAAGTCCTCGTAAGGAATACCAAATACTCTTACACGCCAACTGTAAAGCTGGGGTGAGATATCTAAAAATTAAGGACAAGAAAAGCCCATTTGATGGAGACGAAATGTACTGGTGTAAAAGGTTAGGTGACAAATACAAAGTGACTTACCCACAAAAAGCCCGATTGCTGAAAAAACAAGAGGGAAAGTGTAGTTACTGTGGACAAAATTTCAAGGCAAACGACCTTATCGAAATGCATCATATCACCCCCAAGAATAAAGGCGGTAACAATGCAGATAAGAATATTCTCTTGGTTCATCTACATTGTCACGATAAAATACATGCTTGTAAAGTTGATGCCACAAACCAATGGTGGTAGTCATACACTGAGGAGCGGAGTGAAGGTAACCTTTCACGCTCCGTTCTGGAGACCAGTGTGGGAGGGTGACCTCCCCGCTGAGTTTAACGAATGTTGTCATTTAGTAGAAGCTATAGAGCCAAATTACAGAAAGAATATATTTCTAAAAAACTGATTCGCAAGTACTTGACTCTTAGTAAAAGATAGTGCTTGTTTGCGCGGAGTAAAACAACGAATTATTTAACTCTAAACCATTCATTAACAAACTATAAAACACTTAAATTATGGGAGCATCACATTTTGAAAGACATGGATTCGGCAAAACAATCAAAGAAGCCTTTATCATGGCAGAAGAAGAAGCCACTGATGAATTTGGCCATCAAGACGGCTATTCAGGAGATTTGAATTCTAAGCATGCCTGGGAAGAAGTACTCGTTCCGAAAGGGGTAAATCCACTTAAATACCTGAGATGGATTGAGATAGCAGCTGACTCACTATACGAAGAGAAGGAAAGAGCAAAAAAACGAATCTTAAAAAAGATCCCAGCGCATCATCAATCTATGGTGCTTAAATATGCTAAAACCTATCGGGACAAATATGGCAAGGCACTTGGGGTGAAAATCAAAGGAAAAGAAGCAACCAAGTACCGAGCGCAAAATCGCCTGAAAGGAAAAAGAGGTGACGTGTTCCTATTTTTTGGGACAGCCTCTTGTTAAAGCATACTTGTTTACCTCTAAAACTGTTTTGAAACCGCCTATCGGGGGTGGTTTCAAACGGTTTTAATGATTTGTATAGAATAGGAGTAGGTGCAAATAAAACGGTTAGAAAACGGAACTATCCAAAAAAACACTTCCTTTGAAATGATTATTTGAAAAAAATAACAACTTACATTCAAGGCCATAAAAAAACCCAAACTTATTCATAACAAAGTACAATTCTAAGTAGGCTTTCCATTATAACAAGGATTGAAACATAAAGTCAAGAAGACCTATACGGTTTAGCGCGTTACTCTAAGTAGCTGTTCCAGGATAACAGGGGTTGAAACACGTTTTTGAACTTTTAGCAAGTCACAAGGAGAAAAAATCTAAGTAGCTTTTCTGGTATAACAAAGGTTGAAATAATTTTTTCATTATATTTACAAAGGCAGGACGTACCACTCTAAATAGTTTCTCTAATGTAACTAAGATTGAGACGAACAGATAGTGATTGCTATCGGCACAAATCTATTTCAAGTTAGTTTTTGAGGCATAACTAAGATTGAAATAGTGATTATTCAGGAAGCTGGAAAACCGAGTAAATAGCTTCTGGTAAGTTTTCCAGTATAACATTCAAACATAAAAAGATGACTGTACAAAACCACTTTGTTCATTTATTTACTTCTTTAAATATAGAAGAAATTCATCAGGGGTTAGAAATCGCAAAAACTAATCCTGACGAAACTACTAAGGAATATACAGATGGATACATACATTTAATAAACGCCTTTCATAAAGATTCCGAGCATTTTTTCTCAAAAAAAGTATCTTCTATTGAAGAACTAAAAATAGATGATATCGCTTACCTCAATGGTGAGGTTATAAAGGTAGATAATAGAGAGATTCAATCTATTCCTAGTGCAATCGGATTACTCAAAAATCTAAAAGAGCTACATATATTTGCTAATAGCCTTACTAGCATTCCAAATGAAATAGGGAAATTAGAGAAACTAGAAAAGCTAGTTTTAGAGGGCAATCTTTTAACAGGATTACCCGAAGAAATTGGTAACCTTAAAAATCTACGTCATCTAAACCTAAACTGTAATCGGATAGAAAGTTTACCTTCTACTATTACAAATCTAAAATTAGAAGCATTACATATCATAGAGAATTCAGGTTTAAGCTTAGGGATAGTGGAAAGAATAGCTCAAATCAAAACGCTCAAAGATGTATGGTTGGATGCGGAAGATTTTGATTTTGATATTCAGGATTCTATCAGAGATGAATTCTATTTCTGCGATAACATCAAGTTTGGATAGATTAAGATATCCAGTTAGGAGCCATTTTGAATTTTGGCTCAGGCTGATCAAGTTAAAACAAGTCTGCCTAAGTCTATACTTGGGCAGATTTACTTTTGTGAGTTTGTTGTCTGTCCTATATATCAATTCAATCACCTACATATTACAAGGTATTTTTAATCTTCTTATCTTTGATATAAAAAGAATGTCAAATGTTTACATTAGTGATGTAAAACATTGTTAATTGAGCAACTGGAAATACTACTACATCAGCATAAGTTACCACAAAGTAACGAAATAAAAATGTTTTATTATCTGGCAAATCATCAATATTTTCACAAATACACTTTCTTGATTTTTGAGTTCTTTCTTAAATTGAGAGTATGCACCTGTTTGAATGTCTTTTGCTGCCCCGGCAAACCAGGATATCCCACTGGTGAGGGAAGTGGTTAGCAGATCAAAAGTTGCAAACCCGCGGTTTATCGGGGCGAAAAATACCTACAATCAAGCCACTAGCTAAAACTACTCCTAAAAAAGTAGAGGCATCTACTCACCAAAGTGCTCCCGCCTTCGTGCCATTTGAGGTAGAGACCTCAGCAGTGATAGCGCCTTCAATTCCTACTGGTCCAAAGCTACCAGCAAGCTCAACCTTTACAACTTGCGAAATAAATTATCCCAGTGGTGTGCAGTTAAAGTTGAGTGATTTGAATGTCACTTTACTTGAAAAATTACTACGATTAGATGTTTAGCTTAAGTTCTGATCACAGGTATTATCTGTATCAATATGCCTGTGATATGCGTCGCAACTTTAACGGTTTATGCAGTCTGATTCGCAGGGAATTGGGTTGTGACCCTTGTAATGGCAGTGTGTATGTATTCTTGAATCATCGCCGTACTCATATGAAGCTATTACACTGGGAGTCGGGTGGATTTGCACTCTATTACAAGCGTCTGGAAGAAGGTTGCTTTCAGTTGCCCACAGCTCGTAATGTTCAGGGGATACTGTAATGGTCAGAGTTGGTGTTGATGGTAGAAGAAATTGTGGTAAAAAGCAGGTTCAAAAACCTCGCTACCAACTTCAGGTCGGTTGATTCAATCAAGGCTTGGTTTTTAAAAAACGGTGATTATATTTGTCATTCTTATGAAAAGCAACCTTGATGCCTCTTTTATTACTCAACAGATTATTTTCAAGTTAAGGAAAGAGGTTGAGATGCGAGGTGGGGTGATTCAAACAGTTCTACAAAAATCTTAGGCAGATCCCCAATCTATCAAGTTATTACTGACTGAAAAAACAGCGAATGAAGCTTCCTTAAAATCTCAAATAACCGAACTCAAATGTCAGCTATCTGACCAAAGCCGGGAACGTTTTGTGAGTAATACGGAAGAACTGCTAATGGAAGCCTCGGAGGAAACCAAGGCAACTCAAAAGGAAAAATTGACGTGTCAAAGAGGTACCACCCAAAAGCATCTTGGCAGAACCAAGCTCCCTGATCATTTGCCCATAGAAGAAATAGCAATTCATCCCGAAGGGGATTTATCAGGAATGGTGTGCATAGGTAAGGAAATCAAAGGTGTGCTGGCTTGTGTGCCTACCAAATATTACATCAAGCGCTCCATTCGCTACAAGTATGCTCCAAAAAACAAAGCAAGCAAACCAGTGATTGTCAAAGACATTCTTGGTGTAAGCGTGAATGCCGCCATCCTTGTGAGCAAATATTACTATCATTTACCGCTGGACCGAATCTTGAAATAGTTTTTATATCCGCAGAACTTTAGTCTCATCAAGGGGTAAAAACATTCCAATGGAAGCAGAAAGCCTTTTTTTAATGTTTTTTAAGCTTCATTTGCTCTCCTTTTAACACGAAGTTAGAGAAACGGAAACGTATAATTAATTTTGTCCTGTTACTTATATTCAACTATTTTACATCATATTGGAATGACAAAAATAAAGATATCAATAAAAGCCTATGGTTATGTAGATAATAACTATAAAGGGAAAGAAATCACACAAAATAGTTTCATAGAAAAAGATTTAACCAGTTTTCTACTAACTGAAAAGGACCTAAGATTAATACTTGAAACCTTAATAATTTCCATCAAAAAAACTAAGACTTTATATCCAGATGAACAAACCAATGTTATATATCATAACAACAATAGACTGGAAAGTATTAAATTCGATATAATATTTGATGATGAACTTGGCGACTCCCAAATCATTGAAGAAAAAGCTTTTTTTGAGCAGGCTGCTAAGTACGATAATCTATCATCATTGATTTTAAAATATTGTGAAGTGACGGATGATGGAGCAGAGGGAACACGCATTTGGGGTATGAGTGAATATGATGAAGGCCCTCCTGCGGGAACTTATGCTATCTTGGCTCTAGTGAATCAAAGTAAAAACTGGATATCAAACTACATTGACTTTTTGAGAACAAATGACCTCGATCATGAAGTAGAGCAAATATGGGATATTCAATCCATTATTGAAAAATATGGTTGGGGTAAAGAAACCTGCCGTTTGGCAATTGCAAGAAATGTAAGTTGCTGTGGACAAGGAGGCAAGGAACAGTTTAACAACTTTCTGAATAATGGTCTGATAGATTATTTAAATTCTGATGAACATAGAAAAGAATTTCTTAATTTAATTTTGCAAGAATTTAGAGAATGGGATCAGATTTATTTTAGATTAAAAAAAGGTTTTAAGCAGCATTATATAGATTATATTATAAATTATGTACAACATTTTAACAGAGTCCTAGAGAACAAAGAAATAAATGAAATAGAAACATATTTATTGAGTAAATGGGAGGATTATAAGAGTTAAAATAGCATATTATTTAATGCTTGGTTAGATAGTTATGCTAGTACTTTTTATATTAAGTGTTGTGATCAATATAAATACTGAAAACTAAAATGATTCAAATATTATCCTCAGCTCTGAAAATCTGCCTGAGTGAATTTTTAAAACATGGCCTAACAAGAAGTAGGTATTCATAATACTTACCCACCAAAATCACATTAGAAAATACATAGTATTCGGTATTCACCCCTTTAACACGAAGTTAGAGGGGTGGATATCTTGGTTTACAAAAATGGATGGCAGAGCTTATTGATGAAAAGTTGATAAAGTCAGGGGGCAAAGCCTAGGCAATTATTTCTCCTATTGAATGTTTTTCGGCAATATCTATAAATAGGAATATCAATGAGTAGATAAATGGCAAGAGAATGGTACGATAAAACGCAGTATTTTGTGAATAGAGAACAAGTCATACAGTAGATTGAGCAGAAGGTAAGGGGATAATTGGTGGGGGAAATTTTGGCTGTCTTATAAAATGTATGATCAGAGTTGTTGTATGTGAAGCACCAACAACTATTTTTATAGTCCAATGGGAGGCCCTTCATCTAACTGTGT
>DMXI01000091.1 GCA_003483885.1 Microscillaceae bacterium | reverse complement strand
TGAAAAAAGGTACTAAGTATACCCTAGAGGTTGCTTATGCACCTGGCGATGTTACTAAATTTGTTAGTGGCAAAGCTCCTGGCAGTGAAACCAAAGCCGGGTCTATCGAATTTGATGGCGACAAATATGCTGAAGCTACTGAAGAGCCAAAAGTTAGCAAAAAAATGAGCTTCGCCTACGAAGATAAGCACGAAATGGGATTTGTGATTGTGTACGGTGTAGCTGCTAAAGGTTCTAAAAGCAAAAGATTTGGTCCTATCAGCGTAATTAGTGCTGGTAACCCTACTGTTGGGGTAGCCACTACTAGTCGCTTAGTAAAAAACCCAGTAGATGGCGTTTCTAACGCGAATGGTCAAAGCCCATTTGCTTACGCAAAAGATAGCTGGAAGCAAGAAGAAGATAAAACTACTTCTTACAACATCAACTTTGAGCAAGGAAGCTCTCGTATCACTGCTACTACTGGTGATAACCAAAACACAATCGATATAGCAAAAGCTGCTTTCAAAGCAATGGCTGATCAATTTGCTAACATCGATAACGTACCAGAATTCAAAGCTGGTGGTTCTAGCTCTCACTCTCCTGAAGGTCGTGTAGCTATCAACCAAAACCTTCCTGGTCAGCGTTCTTCTTCTTTGGGTAACCAAATGAAGGCGATGATCAAAGCTTTTGAGTATGGTAAGAAAATCTCTAAGTTCAACTTTGAGTTTGATAACAAAACTTTGGAAGCTACTTGGCCAGAATTCAAGTCTTTGATTCAAGGAAGTTCTTTGAATGATGACCAAAAGAGCGAAGTAGTTGGAATCGTTGATGGTGACGGTGGTTTTGTAGAAAAAGAGAAAAAACTACAAGGTCTTTCTTACTACCAAACTATGATGGACGAGATTTATCCAAAAATGCGTTATGCTAAAATGGATATCACTGTTCCTGGTAAAACTAAGTCTAAGGCTGACATGGAAAACATGTTAGACAAGATTGCTAAGGGTGAAATGGAAGCTGACAAGTTGACTGAAGAAGAATACTTGTACATGGCTGCTAACAACCCTAACTTCTCTAACCGTGCTAAGTGGTTAGAAAAAGCGGTTACTAAGTATGACACTTGGAGAGTAAACAACAACTTGGGTGCTGCTTACTTAGATATGGCTCTTTTAACTAAGGACAACTCTTACATTGACAAAGCAATCACTGCTTTGGAAAAAGCTAAAGGTAAGAAAGAATCTGGTGAGATCTACTACAACATGGGTATGGCTTACTTAATGAAAGGTGACAACGCCAAGGCGGAAGAGGCTTTCAAGAAAGCGGTTGAAATTGGTGCTGGTGACAACCCTGCATTGACTGGTTTGTTAAACGGTATCAAAGGTTACTACGCTATCAAAGAAGCTACTGCTCGTGATGACGGAAAATACAAAGAAGCTTATGAGTTGTTAGGAAGCGCAGCTAACACTGTACCTAACTACTTCAACAAAGGTTTGGCTTACTTGTTAGAGGCTAACGACTATGAGCAAGCTAAAGCTGCTTTCAATGCCGCTGCTAAGTTGAACGAAAAAGACGCTATGACTCACTATGCGTTGGCAGTAGTTGCTGCTCGCACTGGAAGCGAAGGCGACTTGACTCAAAACTTGAAAAAAGCAGTTGAATTGAAGAGTGACTTGAAAGCGAAGGCGTTGAAAGATGCTGAATTCTTCAAGTACAAGACTAAAGCTTCATTTATGGATGCTATCAAGTAATCTTAATTAAGATTTCTATATACAAAACCTGCTCTTTACGGAGCAGGTTTTTTTTATGCCCACTTTTTTATTGTTCTATTGTTAGTTCCTTCAGCTGCGCTCAGGACAAGTGTTACGCCTTCAGCTTATTGTTCTATTGCTAAATGGTTTCGCTGCGCCCCGGTAAAATCGGGATTTACAACTAAATGGTTCCGCGATGCATCGCAAAACTATGGACCATGGACTGAATACTATCGACTAAAAACCAGCCAAAGGCTAAAAGCTAAAGACTGTCAGGCGCTACGAACTCCCAACTATGAACTAAAAAACTATGGACAATGGACTGAACACTACCAACTCCTGACTACTAACTAAAAAACTTTTCACTTAAGAAATCTCCATTTTTTCATTCCCCTTCCTGTATAGCATATCCAAATACCACAGGCTCTCGGTAATTATCCGCTTTTAGAGAGATCAGACTTGATGATGATACCATTGCCTGATATGTCAAACACTAAATATTTTAAATTATGTTTTCAATGAAAAAACAGTTACTGATGGTAGCATCACTGATCACCGTATTTGCTACTGGCTGTAATACTATTACAGACATGATCAAACAAGCCGAGAAGCAACAGCTCACCGTAGAGCCCAACCCATTGGAGCTACATGGAGATAATGTCAGTTTTACGCTGTCGGCTAAGCTTCCGGTAAAAATGATGAAAAAGAAAACCAAGTATGCGATCAAAACCGCTTACGTAGCGGGTGATGTAAGTAAATTTGTGAACGGAAAGTCTCCCGAAGGCGAAACAACCGTAGGCACCATAGAATTTGACGGAAACCAATATGCAGGGGCTAAAGAGGAGCCTAAGATTAGCAAAAAGATGAACTTTGCTTTTGAAGATAAGCACGAGCAAGGTTATCTGATCATTTATGGCACAGCAAGTAAAGGTTCTAAAAGTAGGCAGTTTGGCCCCATCAAGGTGATGAGTGCTGGAAACCCAAACATTGGTGTGGCTACAACCAGTCGTTTGGTAAAAAGCCCCGTGGATGGTATTTCTAATGCAAACGGGGTAAGCCCTTTTGCCTATGTAAAAGGCCAGTGGAAACAAACAACTCCTAAGTCTGTGAATTATAAAATGGACTTTGAACAAGGCAGTGCCCGTCTAAAATCTACTACTGGCGAAAATGGTAAAACCATTGACTTGGCCAAATCGGCTTTTAAAGCAATGGCGGCTCAATTTAGTTCCCCTGACAACATACCAGAAATCAGCTTCTCTGGAAACAGTGCTCACTCGCCAGAGGGCAGAGCAGCGATTAACCAAAACTTGCCTAAGCAAAGGTCGGTCGCACTTGAAAATGAGATGAAGCAAATGATGAAAGCCTTTGAATATGGTGAGCGTGTTTCGAAATTCAACTTTTCGTTTGATAACAAGACTTTGGAAGCTACCTGGCCAGAATTCAAGTCTTTGATTCAGGGAAGCTCTTTGAATGATGATCAAAAAAATGAAGTAGTGGCCATTGTGGATGGGAATGATGGTTTTGTAGAAAAAGAAAAGAAGTTGCAAGGATTGGCGTATTACCAAACGATGCTAGATGAGATTTACCCCAAGATGCGCTACGCTCAACTACAGCTTACACTTCCTGATCAGACCAAAACCAAAGCCCAAATGGAGAACTTATTGGATAAAATTGTAAAGGGTGAAATAGCGGCAGATCAACTTACCGAAGAAGAATATGTGCATATGGCCGCAGGGAACCCCAATTTCTCTAATCGGGTAAAATGGCTCGAGAAAGCCGTGACTCAATACAATACGTGGAAGATCAACAACAACTTGGGCGCAGCTTACTTAGATATGGCGCTCTTGACCAAGGATAACGCTTACATTGAAAAGGCAATGACTACTTTGGTAAACGCAAAAGGTAAGAAAGAATCTGGAGAGATTTACTACAATATGGGCATGGCTTATCTGATGAAAGGAGACAATACTAAGGCCGAAGAAGCTTTTGGCAAAGCAATGGAAATTGGGGTGGGTGACAATCCTGCGATGACCGGTTTACTGAATGGTGTAAAGGCTTATTATACCATTAAAAAAGCAACCGCACGTGACGACGGCAAATACAAAGAAGCTTATGAATTATTGGCCAATGCCAATAATACCTTGCCTAACCGCTTTAACCAAGGTTTGGCCTATCTGTTAGAAGGCACTGACTATGAGCAAGCCAAGGCTGGTTTTAATGCGGCTATCCAACTCAATACAAAAGATGCTCTGGCCCATTACGGATTAGCAGTAACTGCGGCTCGCCAAGGTAATGTAGGTGAATTGGCTCAAAATCTGAAAAAAGCCATTGAACTTAAAAGCTCATTAAAAGCCAAGGCGTTGAAAGATGCTGAATTTTTCAAGTTTAAAACCAATGCATCATTTTTAGATGCGATTAAGTAACACTTTTTGAGGTTTAAATGATCAAGTAAAAAGTCTGCTCTGGTTTGAGTGGACTTTTTTGTTATTAAAATCCTCTCAATAAAATTCCATTTTTCAAGGCATTATCCCGTATAAAAAAATGAACACCTACAATATGAACAACCTATGAAAACACTCATACCCAAGCTATTACTGTACCTCATAGTCACGGTTTTAGTCAGCAGCTGCTCCCGCAAAATTTTCAGAAGTGACAAAATCACCGAACAACAACACTTGACTGTTACCCCTACCCCGCTGGAAGTACATGGCGATCAAGTACGGTTTACTTTTTCAGCAGAAATGCCCCGCAAAATGATGAAGAAAGGGGTAAAATATACCTTGGATGTAGCTTATGTGACCGAAGACCAGGAAAATGGGCAAACGTTAGAAAATAGGACACCCATTGGTAAAATTGAGTTTGATGGTAGCCTGTACGAAAATTCTAAACAGGCTCCTGTCATTACTAAAAAAATGGCTTTCCAGTATAAAAATCAACACAAAAAAGGTTATTTGGTCGTTTATGGCACCCTTTCGAAAGGAGAAGAAGTCAAAAGATTTGCTCCTCGTCGTATTCAAAATATGGGATACCCTGTGAAAGGTATTGCTACTACCAGTCGCTTAATTAGGCATCCACTCGATGGCGTATCCAATGCCAGCGGGCAAAGTCCTTTTGCTTATGCCCATACCTTTTGGAAACCCGATAACCCAGTGGTAAAAGAATACAATGTGGTGTTTCGTCAGGGAAGTGACCAAATAATTGCTCGCCAAGGCTACAATGCCCAAACATTGCATTTAATGCAAGATGCTTTTAGAAATATGGCGGCTCAATTGGCCGATCCTACTCTTATACCCCAGTGGCAAGTAAAAAGCAGCAGTGCTCACTCTCCCGAAGGAAGAATTGCTATTAATCAAGACTTACCTGCTCGCCGCTTGACTGCGTTAAACCACAAAATCAAACGCTTCCTTCATTTATTCAATTATGGCCAACGGCAAATCAGGTTTGAACAAACCCTGGATCATAAAATATTGAAATCTACCTGGCCAGAGTTTAAATTTTGGGTGCAAAAAAGCACGTTAAGTCAAGATCAAAAAAACGAAGTAGTGGCCATTGTCGATGGCGTAGGCGCTTTTGCCGAAAAAGAAAAAAAACTTCAGGCCTTGGCCTATTACCCTCAAATTACCGAGCAGATTTACCCTAAAATGCGATACGCCAAAATGCACGTGACTACTCCCAATGTAATACGTACTCGCATCTATCTGGAAAACCTACTCAATAAAATTACTAAAGGAGAAAGTGTGGCTCAAGAGCTTACTGAGGATGAATATTTATTTATGGTAGCCACCACCCCTAGCTACGCCACTAGGGTATTGTGGCTGGAGCAGGCGGTAAGCACCTATGGCACCTGGCGATTGTACAATAACCTGGGCGCGGCTTATCTGGATTTGGCGCTGCTCACCAAAGAAAACAAATACATTGATAAAGCCTTGCAAGTGCTAAAAAAGGCCTTGCTTCAAAAAGAATCGAGTGAAATATACTATAATCTGGGAATGGTCTATTTAATGAAAGAGGAGCAACAAAAAGCTTTGGAATACTTTGATAAGGCAATTAAGATTGGAGGAGGCAATAATCAGCCATTCATAGGATTGTTAGAAGGCATTAAAGGATACCAAACCATACAAATGGCGCGTGCTCGTCACGATGGTTATTATCAAAAAACACAGCAATTGTTGAAAAATGCCGCAGCTACGGTTCCAAATCATTTTAACAAAGGGCTGGTGTACCTACTAGAAGGCCTTGATTACCCCAAAGCACAACAATCGTTTGAGGTGGCGTTACAACTTAACCCCAAAGATGCGCTTAGTTACTATGCACTGGCAGTGGTGGCAGCCCGCACCAATCACACAACATTAGTCTATAAACATTTAAAGAAGGCAGTTCGTCTCGATAATGGCCTGCGCGGACAAGCCTGGCAAGATGCGGAGTTTGCTCGTTTCCAGCAAAATTTAGCTTTTAATGAAGCCGTAAGGTAGTGACTTCAAATACTTTAAGAATGAAACTCAATACCATATATATATTATTGTTTGCCTTGATGATCGCTATTTGTGCTTGTACTAAAGTATTCGATGTGTTAAGGCAAATGCACGAATACGAGAAGTTTACAGTGGCACCCTATCCTCTCAAACGTTCTGGAAACAATGTAGTATTTACCATGCTTGCAAAAGTACCAAAGAAACTACTCCTGTACCGACGTTCTAAAAAGACTCAATACACTTTCGAGATTAGGTATAGAATAGGAGATATTGAGAAGTTTATACCATTAGAAAAGCCTGAGGCAGAAGTGAATATAGGTGGGTTTAAATTTATTGCCAGTGAATACCAGAGTAGCAATATCACCCCTACTCAAACCAAAACGTTCCGTTTTACCGATCAAGATCAATACAAAAAGGGATTTCTGGTATATTATACTTTTGTACAAATAGGAGATCATTTTCAACAATGGAGAGGCCCATACTTGATTACCAGTAATGGTAAACCCGTAACGGGCATAGAGTAAGCACAGATTATACAAAAAAGTCTATACACTTACTGAATCAAGATATAACCCAATATGAGACATACACTTCATTATTTACTATTATTTGCTCTAAGTACCATTGTTGCTTGTACCCACCCAATTTACAGTAAAATAGGGCCAGCTGTTGAACAACAAGGTTTTGCTGTCATTCCTGATCCACTTAAACGTTCTGGACAAGAAGTAACGTTTACAATGTCGGTTACAGTTGCTAAGCCATTACTCCCCATGAGCCTTGTGTTAGACACCGAATATATTTTTCAAATTGTGTATGTGCCAGGAGATGCTTCAGAGTTCATAAAAGGGATGATGCCAAAACAAGAGATAAAAGTAGGTTCGTTTAGTTTTAAGGCTAAAGATTATCAAGAAAGTAAAAAAGCGCCCGTCCAAATAAAAAAAATGCGTTTTGCTTATGAGGAAAAGCATCGCAAAGGCTACCTTATTTACTACTTATTTATTCATCAAGGATATCTTCATAAAAGAATAGGCCCCTACTTGGTTACCCATAATGGTAAACCCGTAACGGGCATAGAGTAAGCACACCTCATACAAAAAAGTAATTTACAAAAGTAAAAATTGAATTTTAACGATATGCAACTTACCTCTATTGAACGAAAGTTTGGCATCATATTGATCAACTTTGATTAGGAATACAGTTTTTTGGCGAATTATAAAGTAATTACTAGATTTACCCAAAACAACATATCACAATTGCACAATCGATAATGAGACAAATACAGTTCAGAGAAGCTTTACGCGAAGCCTTGACCGAAGAAATGGATCGGGATGAGCGGGTGTTTTTAATGGGTGAAGAAGTCGCCGAATATAATGGGGCCTACAAAGTAAGCCAGGGAATGCTCGACAAATTTGGTAGTGAACGTGTGATAGACACACCGATTGCCGAGTTGGGTTTTGCCGGGATAGGTGTAGGCGCAGCTATGAATGGCCTTCGCCCCATCATTGAGTTTATGACTTTTAACTTTTCGTTGGTAGCCATAGATCAAGTTATCAACTCTGCCGCCAAGATGATGTCAATGTCGGGTGGGCAATATTCAGTTCCTATCGTTTTTCGTGGCCCCACTGGTAATGCGGGAATGTTGAGTTCGCAACACTCGCAAAACTTTGAAAGTTGGTACGCCAACTGTGCTGGCCTCAAGGTAGTGGTACCCTCTAACCCATACGATGCCAAAGGTTTATTAAAAACGTCTATTCGGGACGAAGACCCAGTAATTTTTATGGAGTCGGAGGTAATGTATGGCGACAAAGGAGAAGTGCCTGAAGAGGAATACATGATTCCTTTGGGTGTGGCTGATATCAAAAAGCACGGATCAGATGTTACTTTGGTTACTTTTGGTAAAATGCTGAAGGTAGCACTCCAGGCCGCTGAAGAAGCCGCTAAAGATAATATTTCGGTAGAAGTGATTGATTTGCGTACGGTTCGTCCGATCGATTATGCGTCGGTAGTAGCCTCGGTACAAAAAACCAATCGTTTAGTCATTGTGGAAGAAGCCTGGCCGTTGGCCGCGATCTCTTCTGAGATTACTTACCACGTACAAAAGCACGCATTTGATTATTTAGATGCTCCTATTCATCGTATCAATAGTATGGATGTGCCCCTACCCTACGCTCCTACTTTGATAGAAGCCATCTTACCAAATGTGAAGCGTTCTTTGGATGCGATTAAAGCGGTCATGTACAGATAAGATAACTATATTGTTCTGTGGCTAAACGGTTGTGCAATGTATTGTAAAGCAGTTTAACCATAGAACAATCAAAAAATTACCCTCTTCAATACTCCTCTGATCTAATTTCCTCAAAAGAATTGATCATTTGATGCAAACGGGTATCGTCTTCTCCTGGGTCATCGTTGACGAGCCAGGCCGAGATTTGATAAATATGGGTTTTGCCTTCTAAATAGACCAAAATACCCCATACTCTTTGCCACTTATCATTTAGTTTCATCGTAGCTAATACTTCGGTTTGCAGGGCATTCAATCCATTGATTTGTTTTTTGATAGGTTTCCCAAATTTGGGATCTTCTAAGGTAAGCCCTATTAACTCAGGTTTATCTTGTAGAATCTTCAAATAGCTATCCAGCTGAATAATCCCACCTTCTTTTAAATTGTCAGTAACCGTGATCAGTTCTCCTTTTTTCTGATCAATGTAAAGGCGGGCCAAGGCGGGAGAATGGTCTTTTTGGCGCTCCATAGAGCGAGCCACTGCAATTCTATAGCGATTTTCAATCGTTTTGATACTGAAGAGATTGTCTCCTGAATTGCACGCACCTGAAAAAGTAAATATCACCAGGAAAAAAAACTTATGCACGTGATTTTTGATTGATTGTTTTGGGTCGTTTGGTGGAATCTTCATATTAAACAGATAGTTCACTCTTTGGAAATACACATCATAGTTTAGTGTTAGGATTAAGGCATCGTATAATGGTATACAAGTTTATTTGATTTCAAGTAAAACCAAAAACGAAAGCCCATTTTTTACTCAATCTTACCCATTGGTATCTGCTTTTTTGATCAGTGATATACCAATTGAACAGTTGAGGCATTTTTTGGGTACACAATAATTGTTGTACAGCTCTATCAATGCCTGAGAATCAAACGCATTTTTTACCTTCAGGCCCAAGCCTTCCCATATCCGCAAAATACGGTTATCTTCAGCTTTGATGTTTTCCAGAAAGCCAGTTGCCCGCTCTAGGTATTCCTCTTGTGCTTTTTCTTTGGCATACAACACCAACAAGGGCACCACTGTATTGATAATGATGTTTTCTATACTGTTTTTGCCTAAGCCTGGTACCTTTTTGTCGGTAGCCTTGCCCACCGTATAATGGGTCTGCCAGTAGTCTGACTGATTGATCCGTAGTTTTTTAGTCAGGCTTTTGTAGTCATGATTGAAGAATAGCGAAAACAAGCTTTGGTGTTGATGGATCAAAGCCGCAAATTGAGTCAAGCGCACTGTAGGAAAGTTAGCCGGGCGTAACCGCATAAACTTCCATTGGTCATAAGATAGCTGAGCATCTTCTAAACGATATTTATGGCTGAGAAAGCGATGCTCTTTTTGCAAATGTTGGATATACACCTCATCTGCCAGCCCATTTTCCTGTCTTGCCTGTGGCTTACCCCAAAGCAAACCTGCCTGTCCTAGCAACAAGGCCTCTAATTGACGGACATCATCTCGGTGTTTCAGTAAAACTTTGAGGGGTAATCCCTGGCTCAGTCGCAAAAAAGGCTCACTATTTACCTTAAAACCAAAGTTTTTGGCCAATACCTGGTAAGTCGTTTCTTCCCAATCCTGTTGATTTTTAACCAATAAAGCGCGCAACAAAAAAGCCTTGTTTTCCAATCTTTTAATCAACGCCCTGTCTAGCATAGAAAGTTTTTGAATCGTGCTTACTTCGGTAAATTGATTGGCACAAGGAATGACTTCTTTATTATTAAGTAGTATTTGGTACTGATGTAACCATTTTAGGTTGGTTCTTTCTTTTAACTCAAGGGTAGGCATAGGAGTCCCATCAGCTCGCAGTACTGGAGCGTCGTTTTGCCAAACCACGTGTAGAATCACATTATTGTATGCCTGGTCGTGTTGGTGTTGGTGGGCATTCCAGTCCGAAGACTTCAGATGAATTTCTACATCTCCTGCCCATTCTACCCCGCCAATATGGAGCTTACTCAAGCTAAAATCGGCTCCGGAAGAATCATTGGGAGTGCCCACCCGAAGTATGTCAAGTGTTTCGCCGTGAGTTGTAAGCAGGTTGGTTTTATCAAAATATTGAAATAACCACAAAAAATGGAGAAAATCTTCTTTCATAGGGTCGGATGCTTTCGGTAATATGAGTACAATCAAAAGATAGCAAATCTTCTCTAACAAAGCAGGAAAATCAAAGAATTGGTTGTTAATTGAAGTGAGAGTATGTTTAAAAATTAGTTTTCTATAACTGATTTCCAAAGGTGAAACAGAGATCGCCTTCGGCTAAGTTATAATCTGGACTAAAAAAGCGATTGATCAACGCTAATTTTAGCATTTTTTTCGTCAATAACTTTGGCTATTCACTCTAAAAAGTGCTTCATTATCATTGATCACTCATCATTTTTATCCTCGAAGACAAAATTTAAACATACTCTTATGGAAAACTCATCAGAACAAAAAATCATTGAACTCACCATCAATGATACCCTCCAGCGTTTGTTACTGGCCGATCACCCAGAGGCCTGGGAACAAGGCTTGATGCATTACCGAACGCTCCCTCAAGCTGATGGTATGCTATTCGTATTTCCATTTTTGGATTATCATTCTTTTTGGAACAAAAATACTTTTATGGATTTGGACATTTATTGGATCACCAATGGGGTTATTGTAGGAATGGATTTTTTGCCCTCTATTGAAAACAGTGGAGAGTTGGTGCATGTGTTTTCACCTGAACCAGTAGATTGGGTGATTGAAATCGTAAGGAAATAAAAAATCCCGCTCTAGTTATAAAGCGGGATTGTATTTGTTAAACTGTTTCCAGTTATAAAGTCAATACTTATTTTTGGCTCTTTTTAGCCTTTCTTTTAGCTGCTTGCTCAGCTCTCATTGCTTTGAAGTGGCCTTGCTGGGTAGCATCTAAAGAACCTGCAATAGCTTCTTCACGACGACTAACCATTTCTTTACGCTCTTTGGCCATCGCTTTTTTCTCAGCTACCAACGTTTTACGCTCCTCTTGCAATTTTGCCTTCTCTTCTTTGCTTACTGGCTTAGAAGCTTTCACTTTAAACGCCTGGAATTTTGTCTTAAATTCTTTTCTTCTAGTTCTCAACGCTTTTTGGTCGTTGTAGAAAGTTAAATAAGCTTCTTTGATTTTGGCAGTCTGCGCAGCAGAAACTTTGGTGCCAGCGGTAATTTTTGAGTTTACGTATTTAGTAATGTTTGCTGCTTTTTTAGCGGATCTTTGCTCTGGGGTTTTCTTTTGTGCTTGTGCAGCGAAAGTAAAAGTAACAAGTAATAAAAATACTGGTAGTAATCTACGAATCATAACTCCAAAAAAATTAATTGTTTAAATGTTAGTTTTTCTGTGTGATAACGCTAAAAAACAATTTTATTGAAAAAATGTATCGATTTTTAGCGCCACAGTGAAGTGACTTTCTTGAAAAAAGCCTTGCGAATTTATGGAAAATTCATCGGCTAATCAATCAATCTACATTTTTAACAAACTTTGGCAAAAGTGATTTCATTAAACTTTAGCAATCGTATAGCTTATTTTTTACCATTGTTTGTTTTATAAAATGATTGTTATTCAAGGGATTACCCCTATGTAGCGTCTGCCTCATAATAAACAACTACAAAAATAGTTATATGTTGCACAAAACTTTCGTTTTTTATACCAAATAGCCAACTTGGTATAAATATGAAGCGTATTAGGGTCACTTTTACGTTATTAATAATACCAAATTTATAAACCAAAACAACTATGAAAACATCTATTACCCTACTTTCCCTAAGTGGCCTATTCCTACTTTTGGGTTTTGTTTCTCCCAATAAATTTGAGGAAAAATGGCGCAAGTATAAATTCAAACAAGGAAATTTTAAAATAAAACTTCCTGCCAAACCCACGATCAAAGAGCGACGAGACCAATGGGTGATAGAGACCGAATCGGAAGGGGTTATTTACCAGATCGCATTTAACAAAACCCCGCAAAACAATGATTTGAAGCTCACTAAATATTTGGTGATCAAGGAGCTGACTAAAATAAAACGGGAGGCAAGCCTGCAAGAAGAAATACGGGTAGAAAACACCATGGGTACCCAAATGCTTAATTTACCTACTCAAGAAATCCGCCTGCGTAATGCCCGTAATCAATTATATCAATATCGTGTGCTCATTACCAAGCATTATACTTATCGCTTTATCATCATTAAGTACAACAAAGTATTGGATCAGGCTCGGGCCAACAAACTATTTGGTTCATTTAAGTTATTAAGGAAGGAGAAATGATGGTTAATTATTAATTATGAATGGTTAATTGTTCTATTGTTTCGCTTCGCTGATTGTTGCATTGTTCTATTACTCTATTGTTAAATGGTTCTGCAATGCATCGCAAAACTATTGACCAATGCTGTTTCCTTAAGAAAAAATACGCTGTCCTGAGCATATCGAAGGAACTTGATTAATCGCTTACCTTGAGGCGAGGGAGGATTATTTGAGGGCCTCTTGCCCGATCAGTAATCGTTAAGGAAACAGCATTTGATCATTAAAAACTATCTAGGTGTATTCGCACCGAGTTAGCCTTATCTGTGGCGCATCCGCACCGAGTTAGTCTTACCTGTGGCGCATCCGAACCACTAGGGGGACGATTACTCCTTTGGTGTTGGCCTTGAAATTCATCAACGATTGATCCATTTTGACCTCCCCAGGCTTGGCCAACTGTGAGCCAATGGCTTTTTGCAAACGTTGCTCAAAACTACCAGGAGCTTTTTCGATGTCTATCATGATACGCGCCAGACTCAGCGATTTGCGTGAAAACAAGATGCAGAAATAATCCATTCCCTTGGTATCATCCAGCGAAATCACGTGGTCTTCGTGGGGAATAATGGTCTTAGAACGCTTTTGATTTTTAATAGAACTAATCTTGGTTCCTCGTGACTGTTTATGATAGGCCTCCAGTACATCATCGCTAAACGGGAAAAGCTTGAAGCATTTTTGAGTACCGTCAAAATTGAATGCATACACATGAATGCGTTGGTTGTTGGTAATTGTAATCTGAAAGTTATCGCCACTGGTGTACGAATCTACCATTTGGTATACATTGCCTACTTTAGTCACGCGCATGTCCTGAAAAACCTCTGACTCTTCTAAGTATTGTTTGAACTGTACCGTACCTGAGATTTTGGCTTTGGGAATGGCCTTGCCCACCATGTCATCAGAAAGCAATACTGGGGTGGAAGGAATCATTTCATAGGCCTGGGCACAATACTTTTGAAAAGAGTCATAATGATAATTGATGAAGCCCTTGTTACCCCATTTGGTTCCCCAGCTATTCATAATCTCAAATGCCTGTTTTTCGTCATCATAACCCACCACTACCATTGCGTGACCACCTCGACTGGCATTTTCAGGAGCAGGGTCTTTGTATACATACTTGGCATAACTAAAGGTGAAGCCTATCTTCACGGCCACAATCACTGGATTACCCGCTGCCAAACTCTTTTTCACCATTTCTACCTTGTTTTTGGCATCACTAAAAAACAAGCGGTGGTAGTCTTTAATTTTATACTTGCCCGCTTTGTTGATTTCTTTGGTACTAGGCTTTAGATTACAATCAAATGCAAACTCTTTGAGAGGAACCGTTCCTTCAGTCTTAAGTAGTTTCATGGCATCATACAGGTAAGTGCCCGATTTGCAGTTATTGTCTCCTTTTTCTTTGATTTGGTTATATATAAAAGAGGGAGAAAATGCGATTTGGTCAATTTTCTTTTGATCGGTAATGTTGTTTTCCATCGCATAAATGATGGTACGAGCTCCATAAGTAGAAGCCCAAGCTACACAAGTACCAGTCTTGCCTTGGCTCTGGGGAGTGGGGCAGTATTTTTTCAATGATACCTTGCGAGGCAAAGCTTTAAAGTCTCCCCGGGAAACATGGGCCAGCTTTACCTGATTGTATTTCCCTTCATCTATTTTTAGGCCCAATCCATACTCAAAACCCTGGGCTTGGGTGTTTATCCATACGCTGGTAAATATGCTTAACAACAAAAGAGTAAATAGTCGCTTCATATAAATTGAAAGTTTAGGTGATTTTGCGATTTTCTCGAGTCAGTTTTTATATCAATTAAAATTGCTCAATAAAAACGAGTTTCGCAATGCCTTCGTGTTTTGTTTACTGTAAATTTAAAAGGCCTGAAGAGGTAACTTTGTAATGAGGAATAGGTGGGAAATTTTGGGTATTAGCGATGAAATACGACAGGTAGGGCTACCATGCTATCCGATACTCGTATCTCACTTTTATAAGTACTTAGATGCCGAAATGTCGTTTTTAGGATTACACAAGACTATAATTTATCGGAGAACTTTTAATGCTCCTAAAAACACAACAATCCACCGATCACCAGAAACCCGAACTTGTCATCTTGACGATAGGAAAGATTAGCTCAACTAACCACCTGTACTGGAATTCCAGGTGATCCCTCCTATGTCGGAATGACAAAAACACCCAACTTTTACAAATACTTAAATGCTGAAATATCGATTTTAGGGTTACAAGAGACTATGATTTACTGGATAACTTCTAGCATTTCATCACCGCAATACAATTGCTCCTAAAAATGGAACGCACTCATATGCGCACCAGTGCATGAGATCATTCACTGCGTTTAGAATGGCAAAATCGCTGAACTGACACCAAACATCGAACAAAATAAGCCAATACTTCCCTTGAGCTATTGGTTTGTTTAACCTTCTCTAAACCAACCTTCAACATAATTTCTGTCCTCCATTTTTCACTTTTCTCCATTCGTTTTTCACTTTCTCAAGAGTCATCTCAGAAACTGACAATTGTCAGTTTTTCCCCTGTAGATTGTCATTTGTTGCCCGAAGGGTGCTCGCTAATTTTGAAGCATAATACGAAAAGAATACCCTTAAACTTATACTTTATCGAAATCATGCAAGTAGAAAAATTTCAGTACGATAACCGGATCGTGAAGTTGTTCATCATCGCAACGGTAGTTTTTGCCATTGTGGGGATGACTGTAGGGCTACTGATAGCTATACAGCTTTTCGCTCCGCAGTTGAACTTCGGAATTCCCTACACAACCTTTGGGCGTATCCGACCTTTGCATACCAACGCCATCATCTTTGCCTTTGTAGGTAATGCGATGTTTGCGGGGGTGTACTACTCGATGCAACGCTTGCTCAAAACGCGCATGTTTAGTGATGTTTTGAGCAAAGTGCATTTTTGGGGATGGCAATTAATCATTGTTGCTGCCGCAATCACTCTACCTTTGGGGATCACTACCAGCCACGAATATGCGGAGCTGGAATGGCCAATTGATATTGCCATTACTGTGATTTGGGTGGTGTTTGGAATCAATATGATTGGAACCATCCTGAAGCGACGTGAGCGACACATGTATGTAGCCATTTGGTTTTACATTGCTACTTTTATTACTGTAGCGGTATTGCACGTAGTCAACTCATTTGAACTACCAATCAGCTTTACCAAAAGTTATTATCTGTATGCAGGGGTGCAAGATGCACTCGTACAGTGGTGGTACGGACACAACGCGGTGGCTTTCTTTTTAACTACGCCATTTTTGGGAATTATGTATTACTTCCTTCCCAAAGCAGCCAATCGTCCGGTTTATTCCTATAAGCTGTCCATCATTCACTTCTGGGCACTTATTTTCATCTACATTTGGGCTGGTCCCCACCACTTATTGTATACATCCCTTCCGGGTTGGGCGCAGAGTTTAGGGGTCGTATTTTCCATAATGTTAATTGCGCCCTCCTGGGGTGGGATGTTAAACGGTCTTTTGACCCTACGTGGTGCGTGGGACCGTGTACGAGAAGATCCCATCTTGAAATTTATGGTGGTAGCGGTTACTGCTTATGGTATGGCCACTTTTGAAGGCCCTATGCTTTCATTGAAAAACGTAAATGCCATTGCCCACTTTACTGACTGGATCATTGCACACGTACACGTGGGAGGTTTGGGTTGGAACGGATTCTTGATTTTTGGTATGCTTTACTGGATTGTACCACGTATCTGGCAAACCAAATTGTTCTCAGTTCGTTTGGCCAATGTTCACTTCTGGATAGGTACGTTGGGAATAATCTTTTATGCATTGCCAATGTACTGGGCTGGTTTCACGCAAAGCTTGATGTGGAAACAGTTTGAGCCAGATGGATTGTTGACTTACCGTAACTTCCTGGATACTACGTTACAGATTGTGCCAATGTATGCCATTAGAGCCTTGGGTGGATTGCTTTACCTTACTGGTGCCTTCATTATGGCTTACAACTTATGGAAAACCGCCGCTCAAGGTAGTTTTTTGGCCAACGAAGATGCCGAAGCACCAGCTCGCGACACAAAACCATTGGCTGTACACAAAGGCGCGTGGCACCGAGTATTGGAGAGAAAGCCTGTATTATTTACAGTATTGACTACCGTGGCTATTTTAATTGGAGGTTTGATTGAGCTAGTACCTACTTTCTTGATCAAGTCTAATGTACCTACCATTGCCGCAGTAAAACCTTATACACCATTAGAACTAGAAGGACGTGACTTGTACATCCGCGAAGGCTGTGTGGGTTGTCACTCACAAATGATTCGTCCTTTCCGCTCTGAGGTTGAACGATACGATCCCGAAGGAGGACAATATTCTAAAGCAGGAGAGTTTGTGTACGATCACCCATTCTTGTGGGGTTCTAAGCGTACCGGACCTGATTTGCACCGCTTGGGAGGCAAATATGGTGATAGCTGGCACTACAATCATATGTATGATCCTCGCCTAACCTCACCCAAATCTATCATGCCACCTTACCCTTGGTTGATGAAACAAACCTATGATAAGGAAGGCATTAAGAAGAAAATCGCCGCAATGCGTACGCTGGGTGTGCCATATCCTGAAGGCTACGAAGATCAAGCTCCGGCTGATATGGAAAAACAAGCTGCCGAAATTGTTGCAAGGCTGGCCAAAGACAAGATCAAGACTAAAACTGATCGGGAAATTGTAGCCTTAATTGCTTATCTGCAACGCCTGGGTACCGATATCAAGGTCAAAAAAGAGCAGGCAGACGCAAGTAAATAGTGGTAAATGATCAACGGTTAGTGGTAAATAATACCTTAAAAATTTATCACTAACCATTCACCACTGACCATCAATAATTCACCATTAATAATTGAAAAGATGTTTAAACATTATTTCGAGCAGGTTCAGAATATTGGCATTTTCCCAGTGATTTCGCTCATTATATTCTTCAGTTTTTTTGTGATCTTGATTATATGGCTCACTCGACTGGACAAACAACATGTAAGCGATATGCGCCACTTGCCGCTTGACCTGGACACTCAATCTCCATCTGAGCAAAACCTCGGCACTGGAAAAGTTAGCCCCCAAGGAGCTAATCAAAAAAGAACCTCAACTCTCTGAAAATAAACAGTGATGAAAAAACTGAAACAAATAAAGTTCAAGAAAGGAAAGTGGTTGGCATTGATCATTGCTTTCCTGGTAACGACGCCACTTTGGGCTCAAGGCCAAACGGCCAAAGGTGAGCTTATTTTTGGCTTGCCCAAAGGTGAGTTCCTTATGATTACGCTCATTACGATGATCGTTATTGCGTCGGTATTGGTACTGGTAGTAGCCGGATATGTTGTCTCGTTGCTCAATATTATTTTGCTAAAAGAGCAACGCGAAAAAGGTCTTCAGCCAGAAGGCATACTTACTGGTATGTGGAAGAAGTGGTTCCAGAAGCAAAACTTCTCGGTACCTATTGAGCGCGAAGCCGACATTATGCTTGACCATGAGTATGATGGCATTCACGAATTGGATAATCACTTGCCACCTTGGTGGAAGGCTATGTTTTATGGAACAATTGCCTTTGCAGTAGTGTATCTGGTGGTTTTTCACATCACAGGTACCTTCCCTTTGCAAGAAGAGGAATTTGAAATAAAAATGGCTGCTGCTGCCAAAGAGGTAGAAGCCTATAAGAAAACACAAGCCAATAACATTGATGAAAACAATGTGAAGTTTGTAAAGGATGACGCTGCTGCTATTAGTGGTGGTAAACAAATCTTCATTAAAAACTGTGCGACTTGTCACGGTCAAAAAGGTGAAGGTGGTATTGGGCCTAACCTTACAGATGAATACTGGCTATATGGTGGAGACATCAAAGGCGTGTTCAAAACTGTAAAGTATGGTGCCAAGAATGGTATGCAGCCTTGGGAGAAAAAGATGAAACCTGAGGAAATGCAAAATGTATCAAGCTATATTCTAACCTTACAAGGAACCAAGCCACCTAATGGTAAGGCACCTCAAGGGAAGAAGCTAGAAGCGAAGAAATAAGGGTATGAAGGAACATGGGGCGTGGAACAAGGAATATGAAAAAGGGCAATAAAATGCCCAAGTACCTGTTCCAAACCCCTTGATCCTTATTCCTATACAACACAGAAACAATATTATGACTACTCAAGAAATAAAACTGGTTCGAAACTCGTGGGCTAACGTATTATTGAATCGCGAAGAGGCTGGTAATATTTTTTATAAAACATTATTTGGCCTAAGCCCCGAAATAAGAGATTTATTTAAGAGCGATCTTAAGACCCAAAACCAGAAGCTAATGTCTTCCATTACCCTGATTGTCACTAAGTTGAACAAGTTGGACAATCTTCAACAGGAAGTACATTTTTTGGCCAAACGGCACTTGAACTATCAGGTAAAACCTGCTTACTTCTATGCCTTTGGTGAAGCCTTTATCACTATGTTGGCTACTACATTCAAAAAATTCAATGAGTGGACGCCTGCGATGGAATCAGCCTGGATGAAAGTATATCAATTGATTTCTCAGGCAATGATCGAAGAACTAGACTAAGACTGGAGCACGAAGGGCGAGGAAAAATAGGAACAAGGATTTGGGAACAAGGGATAAACACGAGGGCATTTGGCTCTGCCCCTTGCTCCCTGTTCCTCTCGCCCCTGCTCCGCACAGAGACAAAGACTAATATTAAACACATGGATACCTTAGAAGAAATTATAAAAGATACCGAAGAATATCGTGACACTATAGCCACGGTAGACGACAAAGGGAAACGGGTTTGGATTCACCCAAAAAAACCCAAAGGTCGCTTTTACAATAGACGTAAAGTAGTATCAGTGATACTGCTGATTATATTATTTGGCACTCCTTTTATCAAAATAGGCGATAATCCCATGTTTTTGTTCAATGTATTTGAGCGAAAGTTTGTGCTTTTTGGTCGCTTGTTTTTACCAGCCGACTTTCACCTGTTTGTGCTGGCTATGATCACCTTTTTTGTGTTCATTATTCTGTTTACAGTAGTGTATGGCCGGGTATGGTGCGGTTGGGCTTGTCCACAAACAGTTTTTATGGAAATGGTCTTCCGCCGCATAGAATACTGGCTAGAGGGCGATGCCAACCAACAACGAAAACTCAAAAAACACCCTTGGGATACCGATAAAATATTACGCAAAACAGCCAAGCATGCCATCTTTATTGCCATTTCATCTTTGATAGCACACACCGTGATGGCTTATATGATTGGCCTGGAAAATACGGTTAAAATTGTAACCCAACCTCCTGGCAAAAATATCGCAGGGTTTATGGGACTGATGGCTTTTACTGGGGTGTTTTATGGCGTATTTGCCAAGTTTCGCGAGCAAGCTTGTATTGCGGTTTGCCCTTATGGACGTTTGCAAAGTGTACTGCTAACCAAGGATTCAGTAGCAGTATCCTACGACTTTGAAAGAGGAGAGCCTAGAGGCAAACTGAAAAAGAAGAAAAGCATCCAAAACAAAAATGGACAATCTGGTACCCGTGCCCTTACGATGGAGGATATGGAAGCGCCCAAAGGAGATTGCATTGACTGTAAGCTTTGTGTGCAGGTATGCCCTACTGGTATTGACATCCGCAATGGTAACCAGATGGAATGTGTGAGCTGTACGGCTTGTATAGATGCTTGTGATGATGTAATGGACAAAATTGAGAAGCCCAGAGGATTGATTCGTTATGCTTCTCACAACAATATCACTAATAAAACCGACTGGAAGTTAAAGAACCCTCGCGTATTAGCTTATACCGCGGTATTGCTGGTTTTGATTGTAGCACAGGCCTTTTTACTGGTAGAACGAGGGCAGTTTGAAATAACCATACTAAGAGCTCCTGGTACGCTTTACAACGTATTACCCAACGGCAACATTACCAATGTATACAATACTCGGGTGATCAACAAGAGCAACGAAAAAGCTTCTTTCACTTACAAAATTGTCAATAGCAAGGGAGTGATTCACTTTGCTGGGAACGAACTGAAAGTCAAAAAAAGTGGCAATGCTGAGGGAGTTTTTGTTCTGGAAATGCCTCCCAAAGAGGTACCAGAAATCAAGACCAAAATCAACATAGAAGTATGGTCCAAAAACAAAAAAGTAGAAACCATTCGGACGGTGTTTCTAGGGCCAGGGTCTTAAGTTTGAGTGAAAAGTTAGCGCGAAGCGTAGAAGGGAGCAAGGATCAGGGAACAAGAGCGCGAAGCGAAGATTTAGCGAGTCCAGAGAGTTCCCTCCTACTTAGGAGGGCTAGAGTGGTATTTTAAGTGAAAAGTTAGCGCGAAGCGTAGAAGAGAGCAAGAATCAGGGAACAATCGAGTCCAGAGAGTTCCCTCTTTCTTAGGAGGGCTAGGGTGGTATTTTAAGTGAAAAATAACGCGAGGCAAAGCCAAAAGCTAATGGCTAAAAACTTAAAAACTATGGACTAAAAAAAGACTAATTATTAAACCATTAAAAAGAATTTATCATGAGCTGGAGATATAAAATTACTGGAGTGATTGTCGTATTTGTCTCTTTTATTATGTTTTTGGTAGTAAAAGCGATGCGTCAAGACGACATTCACTTAGTAGCCAAAGATTATTACAAACAAGAAATAGAATACCAAAACGAGATCAATAAATTACGGAATGTTCAAAACCTCAAAGAAAGCTTTAACCTGGAATATGTAGCTGAACATCAAATGTTTCGGGTGAAGTTTCCTAAGAGTGTTACCAAAGGAGAAATTATGTTTTTTCGTCCATCCGATGCCCGCAAGGATTTTAAAATACCAGTAGAAGCAGGGCAAGATGGTGTACAATTGATCCCAATGAAGGATCGCAAAATGGACAAGGGTTTTTGGCGGCTTAAAATAGACTGGCAAGATGCCCAGAAAAAATACTACGTTGAGAAACGCATTGTGGTGGGCAAAAATGGCCAGGTAGAGATTCAATCATAGCATTGCTCTTGGTCATTGGCTATTAGTAGTTAGTTTCTAGTATCTGTTCAGAAGCTAATTCAAAATCAATCATTTATAATTAATAATTCATAATTAAATCGTGTTATTATACACCGCATTTATTTTAGGTCTTTTAGGAAGCTTTCACTGCGTAGGCATGTGTGGTCCCATTGCTTTTGCGTTGCCCATAAGTAAACGTTCTAATGCGCAATTGATCAAGAGCCGGGTACTGTACAATCTAGGGCGTATCGTCACTTATAGCTTTTTGGGAGTCATTGTGGGATTACTAGGTCGTGGGGTGGTACTTTCGGGTGCACAACAATGGCTTTCGGTAGGCATAGGCATTATCATCCTTTTGTTTTTTTTATTGCCTCATACGCTTACTCGTAAACTAGATGTACTCAAACCCGTACAAAAGCTGGTGTTTCAGATCAAACAGCGATTGGCGCATTTGTTCAAACAAAAAACAGCCAAAGCCTATATACTCATTGGACTCTTGAACGGTTTTTTGCCTTGTGGACTGGTATACCTTGCGATGGCAGGCGCCATTGCTACGGGTGATGTTTGGCAGGCAGTAGCTTATATGGCCATTTTTGGGGCAGGCACTTTTCCAGTAATGCTTACAGTAGCTTTGGCTGGTAACTTTATCAAGCCTCAGTTCAAAACTCGTATGTATAAGCTAGTTCCGGTATTTAGTATTACCTTAGCGGTCTTGTTGATCGTAAGGGGTTTAAACTTGGGCATTCCTTATTTGAGTCCTAAGCTGGTTAAGCACCATGATCACACCAGTTTGGAATGTTGTGAAGTACCCAACGCATCCAAGACAGAAAAATAAACTACTCCCCTACTCCACCAAAAAGGAAAGGAAAAAGAGAGAAAAAATAAAAGAAACAAAGTAGAAAAGAAGAATAAAAAAGAAGGTAAAATAACAGTATAAAAATACATCACGATCCAAAAGAAACTCACTAACGGAGTGTGTTTATAATTAGTCTTTCTGAATACCCACTCGTCTCTGACGGATGGGTATTTTTCATTTGCTTTTGAGATAAGATATTGTGCCTGATAGCTGCCTAAGTTTGTCAGATAATCAACAATGCAAATATTTCTTGTTGTTTGGTAGACAGCCTACATAAGCAGCAAAGAATTTCACCATACAAACACCTGGTTATCAAGCAGTAAAAATCTTAACTAGTCTACCTAAAATAATAGAGACTTTTTCTAACATGTTTTGGCTTTTATTTGTTTTGCTAATATTCACAAGGCCACTATTACCGATATTTTCTCGGTATATTTTTACAGTTATCAGGTCATATTTTAATAAGTAATTTACCTTGATCATTGTTTTCCAAAATTTCCATTTTTAGTCAAATTTTGGAGGAATAAATCAGTGATAAATTAGTAAATTATATGCCTTGCCACAAGGCTTCAAAAATCTTGTTTGGTAAGGTAAATTATTGCTAAAATATAGTAATAATCATTACGATAAATATTGAATTCAACCAGCCAACAAAACCAAGTTATATTTATCCAATAACCACACAAAACCATAACAGTTATGAAATCTAACCAACACAGTATATGGTCGTTCATACTTTTTTTATTGGCCAGCCACATTACCTATAGTCAAACAACACTCACGCTACAACCAGGGAGTGCCAAAGGTAAAGACGCATTCATTTGGCAACTAACCGACCAAAGTGGACGTTTTGGCCCCACCAATACTAAAAACTATGGATCAGAACCTCAATTTATTGCCCACGAATGGACTTGGGATGGATCGGTAGGTACTCGCAGAAGCCTGATAGATTTTGATTTTTCTTTGCTTCCAGCCAATGCTCTAGTCATATCAGCTCATTTGTCTTTGTATGGTTATCCAAGTTCGGGCGATGGTGGTCATTCCAGCCTGACAGGGTCTAATGAATCCCTTTTACAGCGCATTACCTCTGCTTGGGACGAAAATTTGGTTACTTGGAATAATCGGCCCACAGTCACTACCCAAAACCAGATAAAGTTATCAAGGTCAACCTCTGTTGGCCAAGATTACTTGGACATTGATGTGACTAATCTGGTCAATGATATGTTGAGCAACCCCACAAGCGCGCACGGTTTTATGTTATCTATGCAAACCCAACAACATTACAGGCGTTTGGTGTTTGCCTCAAGCGATCACCCTGACCCATTAAAACGCCCCAAACTTGTAATTATCTATTCGCTGGATTGTACTGGTTTTAGCGTAGATTTGGGCAAAGACCAAACTTTGTGTGCAGGAGAAGCCACTACGCTGGATGCTACCCTGGCAGGAGCCTCGTATCGCTGGCAAGACGGTTCTACGGCAGCTCAATATACCGTAACCCAAGCTGGCACCTATTGGGTAGAGGTCACCAAAAATGGCTGTACTGTAAAAGATACCGTGGAGGTAACTTATACATCGTTACCCATCGCCAACTTAGGCCAAGACCAAACCTTGTGTACGGGAGAAACCACTACGCTGGATGCTACCCTGGCTGGGGCCTCATATAGATGGCAAGATGGTTCTACAATGGCTCAATACACCGTAACCCAAGCTGGAACCTATTGGGTGGAAGTCACCAAGAACGGTTGCACCGCTAAAGATACCGTAGAGGTCACTTATCACTCGTTTCCCGTTGTTAATTTAGGTCAAGACCAAATCTTGTGTGCAGGAGAAACCACGACGTTAGATGCTACGACCAAAGGAGCTTCGTATCGCTGGCAAGATGGTTCTACAACAGCTCAATATACTGTGATCCAAGCTGGAACCTATTGGGTGGAAGTCACCAAAAATGGCTGTACCACCAAAGATACCGTAGAGGTAATTTATACCTCATTGCCCATCGTCGATTTAGGCCAAGACCAAATCTTGTGTGTAGAAGAAACTACTACTTTGAATGCTGCTACCAAAGGAGCCTCGTATCGCTGGCAAGATGGTTCTACAACAGCTCAATATATTGTGACTCAAGCTGGAACCTATTGGGTAGATGTTACTAAAAACGGATGCTCGGTAAGAGATTCGGTACGTGTAAGCTACAATGCGTTACCACAAGTAAATTTAGGAGATGATATTGTTTTGTGCAATGGTGCTACCACCACCCTGAATGCTACCCTTGCTGGGGCTTTTTATCGTTGGCAAGATGGAACCACTACTGCCCAATATACCGTTGCACAACCAGGTACTTATTGGGTAGAGGTATCGTTAAGCGGCTGCAAAGCAAGAGACACAATTGTAGTCGTAGGTCGGGAATGTAACGTAACATTAACCTTTCCTAATTTAATCACGCCTAATCGGGATGGGAAAAACGATGTCTTTACTCCTATTATAAAGGATGGGATATTAGCTATGGAAATTGAAGTATATAATCGTTGGGGGACCAAAGTATTTTCGGGTACCAATGCCTCTAAACTATGGGATGGCATCACCAACAGTGGCGAAAAAGCAAAACGAGGCCTCTACTTTTGGGTAATTCGCTATGAAGATGTATTCAACAAAAAATCTAAAAAAACTGGGTGGCTCAAAGTTTTGTATTAAAGCCACTTTTTTAGAACTCAAGTCGCTTTTTTATCCCTTTAAAAATTAGGCACAAAATCACGATGCTTAAAATTAGCCTTGCTCCAAATGGTTTGTTCGTTTTCAAAAACCTTGATTTGGAGTAAGGTTAACAATTGTAGGGCTTCTACCACAGTAGCATCCATAAAATAGGTTTTCAGGTAAGACTTTTCACCTTGTCCCTGGAGTATTTCTTTGAGGTTGGCTTGCTGTACAGGGGAAGTTACTTCTCGCATTTGTTGCTCGTATAAAGCAAAACGGGTTTTAAATTCCTTTTTAAAATAGTCAAAAAAACGCTTGACCTGAGGTTTGGCTTCAGGGTCTTTAGGCATTTTGGTATGAGGGTCTATCCCCTTGCCAATGTATTTGACCAAGTCTGACTTAAGACGATCAATAAACTGAATGTAGCGGTTGGTATAATTCATCATCTTTTCGGTGCGGGCAAATGCCTGAGGATCATTTCCTTGTTTTTGGAAACTGCTCATATGCCACTTGCGTTCACGGTACCACCATTGATTGTATTGCTCGAGGCTTTTCAAAATTCTAAATTCCCGAACTGGTTTTAATACCGAAACTGGTGATGGTTTTTCGCAGCTTCCCAACACTCCCAACATTAGAAATAAACCAACCAAAATGCTTTTTTGCCTCATAAACTCGCGTACTTATGTCGTGGAAGTAAAGATAAAAACTTTCAAGAATTAGAGGATGTATTCGGCTTATAATTATTAATACAACCGTTCTTGTATCACCAGCGTTTTCAGGCTTTTTATATTGGGCACAATCCGGTCTTGTAGACGAACATTCGCAAAGTTTTGGCAAATTTGATCAAAAGCCTCACTGTTAGCAGTGGCTAACCAATCGTCTAATTGACTCACTAGCTGATCTTTATGCTGTTTGGTAAATTGGAGCACCGTCTCGAGGCATTGATTGGTAGGTCGATGGGAAAATAATTTACCGTTTAAAAACGCTCCCTTGTGATTTTCATCCACCGAGAGCAAAGGAATTGGCTGAGTGGGATTTACAATAAAATTGGTGTTGTTGGTGTCGCTACTTTCTACAATTTGACGGAAAAACAAAATGTCGATGTAATGTTGTAGCCAGCCAGGGTGTTGTTCCCAACTATTTTTTTTAAGCCACCGTACCATTTGCAGCATTGGAATATTGTCTTTATCAATTTTGGTGATGCCCTCCTGTTGTACTGTAGGATAATGCTTTACTCCTGGGCCAAAATCCCGCATAATCAGGAAGTATTCCGAGTTCACTTTGTTGGGTGTATCCAGCAACGCAATGTGGGTACCAATTTTAGCCAACCCAAACAAAGGCTTCAGCTCGTCTACCCAACATTGATACAATATATTCTGATTCAACCCCTTGAAACCACCTTTGACAAATACGTTGGTTTGGGTGCCCTTATACTCCAAAACCGCATAAAAAGTAGGTGTTTTCTTAGTAACATTCATTCGCATACTGTGGTGCAAATACGCCGACTTGGCCCCCAGGCTTTGAGTAGACGTAGTGTAAGTACCATTGGGCAAATAAGATCCATCAAATTTTAGCATTTCCAAAGCGTTTGGTTTTTGAGTAGTAACGGAAACATCTTTTCTATAATTTGGGTAGATTTTGCCATTCTATAGCCGTACTTTCGCTCAATGGCCAAATAAAACTTACGAGCCTTCATCAAATAAGGATCTTGCCCTTGTATACCTGCCTTTGGATTGGTAATCACCGCCCCCACGTCAAAAAAATGGCTCATTCGTGAATGTTGCTTTTGCCCCGATACAACTCGTTCGGCAAACCATCTATATTTCCCGTGCGATTTGGCTACCTCTTCTATTGGCCATTGCCGGGTATCTATCCCTTCCTTTTGCCCTTGCTGATGCAGCACTTCGTAATTGTTGTCTTTGGAAGTATTTCCCTTGCCACGATCGGTGTGTTTATCCAAGGCATAGTCTGGCACCATAAATTGCCTCCTGGCTACAATATCGTCTGAATTATTGCAAAACACGGCTCTTTGCTCATTAGAAATTAAACTTAAATCTGCAATCACCGGAACACTCAAATCATAGTGCTTGTATTGCGCAAGCAGCATAACCGCCATCATGAGATTTAGCCGAGGTGTGCCAATATCCTGGATATACAAGGTATATAGCGTTTCTATAATTGGGTACAAAGCGGCCTCTCCTTGTGCCATATGAAGCATTAAAAACCAACTATACATACTGGCATTGGCGGCTAACTTTTTAGAAGTTTGGGTTAGTTTTTTCCCAATCTGCCTGGTCAATAGCCCCCGATTGTCGTCGCATTGCCAATACATATGGAGGAAGTTGGTAAAAAACAATGCATTGAGCACTTGTTCATTTTGTAAGGCGTTTACGAGTTGCTTTGTAGTGGAGGCAATGTCCATGGTGCGATCATCGGCACCTGCAAATAAATCGTAATGAAACTGCTGATCAATAATTGTCAACAAATGCGCTGGGATGACCATATCGGGAATCGTTTCGGGCGGCTCGGTAAAAGAACTCACATAGAGCAATGCATTGTTGACTACCCGGTTTTTGTGTGCCTCGACCAATAACTTAATGGTCTGAATGGTTACTACCGATTTATCTTCAGCTTGTTGCCAGTCCTGATATAGCTGTAACAAAGGGATGCATAAACTTGGGGCTCCAATGCTAATGTCCTCGGTAGCAATGGTAAAAATTCTATTGTACAAAGCCTTCCCATATCCACTATTTTCTAGTTCGCCACCCCAAAACAATGCAGGTAATAAATTGCCTCGCCTCACTTCTTTTTGAAATGCAGAGGTTACTTCATCAAATTTGTATAGATTTTTTGTATGAAATTTACTGACCATCTCACTAGGAAAAAATTTTAATAACTGGTTCGCTGACTCACCAAATTAGCATTGTGCCATACGTCATTGCGAATTTGCTCTAACGCGACCAAGCTCTCTATCAAAGTTGTCCCTTCAAAATACCTGGCATACAAATTTCCCTCCCAGGTTTTCAAATCAGGCAAAGGAACTTCCTTACCAATCTTTTTCAATAGGGTTACATATTGGTTCAAAGCTTTGCCCAAAGCGGGTATTTTGGCTTGTAGCGTTGTAGCAGTCACTTGGGTTTCGTTGGGGCGTTTGGGTAATTTGGTATCAGGCTGGGTGCCCTTGCCTGCTTTGGTGAGTAATTCCTTCTCTAATAACTGAATATCAGCCATAAGCTGGATCACCATATTTTTGATACGCAGGTTGTTTTGACTTACTAAGGAATCAGGATGTAAATCTTTAAGGATAACTTTAGTAAAATACTCAAAATCTTTTCTTTGTTTAATAGTTGCTTCCTGCAACACTTGGTATACCTCTATTTGTCGGAGATCGGTGGTTTGGTCAGATTCGCATCCCAGAAATACAAAAATCATCAATAATAACCCGAAAAGCTTCATATAAGTCTTTGATTTTGAACAGCTTTTTACAAATTTGTTAAAAATATAATACAAACCGACGCCAAGATCAAAAAAGATTATATTTGCGACTATACAAAATCGTAACTCATAGCGTTGATAGAGGTACATTTACCCAATAGCAGGTGTCTGAAATGGCACTAATACAGAAATCAAACCCTTGACTTTCAGATTATTACATTTGTAATTCATCATCAAGATTACTTATGCGTTCAAAACATTTGATACAATTTGGTGTGGGACTAGCCGCAATTGTGGTGTTAAATCTCATAGCAACTCGTTTTTTCTTCCGCATTGACCTTACCGAAGAAAAACGTTATACCATTGCCAATGGCACCAAACAATTTTTAAAAAGCCTTCCTGATGAAGTTTCTATCAACATCTATTTGGCAGGTGATCTTCCCCCCGATTATAAACGCCTCCAAACCTCTATTCGCGAAACCCTGGAGGAGTTTAAAGTATACGCTGGTTCTAAACTCAAATACCGATTTATAGACCCATTTGCCTTTTCGGATAGCAAGAAACAAAAGGCTTTTTTGGACACCCTCAAAGCCAAAGGAGTAAGACCTACTACCGTCTTGGCCAACCAAAAAGATGCACGTACCGTCAAGGCAGTATATCCTGGCGCTGTCATCTATTACAAGCAATACGAAATGGGGACGATCCTACTCAAAAATATTTACCAAAATCGTGACCGTAACGCCATTGCCGAACAGCAAATGATTAACCAATCCATCGAGAATGTAGAGTTTAATCTGGTAACGGCTATTCAAAGCATTATGAGCCCCCGCCAAAAACGCATTGGTTTCTTGTATGGTCACGGTGAGTTGGTGCCCTTACGAGTGTTTGATGTACAAGCGGCATTACGTCGAAAAAACTATGAGGTGTATAATGTAAACTTACCTGCAAGTGAGATCATAGATTCTACCTTGGATGCCATCGTAATTGCCAAACCAGATAGTACCTTCTCAAGGGTAGATAAATACAAAATTGACCAATACATTATGAATGGAGGTCGGGCTTTGTTTTTTGTAGATGCAGTAGGCGTGCACATGGATAGTGTAATGCGCGGCACGGGTTCATTTACATTTCCTTACAAACATAACCTTACCGATTTGCTCTTTCGCTATGGGGTACGCCTCAATAGCAACCTTGTGATGGACTTGCAAAGCAGCTCGCTTCCAATGAATATTGGCCGTACTGGCAACCAACCCAACTATAAGCCTGTTCGCTGGACTTATCAACCTTATGTCAATAACTTTGGCAAGCACCTCGTTACCAAAAACATAGGAATGGTAGAGATGAAAATGGCCAGTACCATAGATACGGTAAAAGCAGTGGGTATTCGAAAAACGCCTTTGTTGCTCACCTCTACCTATTCTCGGGTACGACCTACCCCCGCTTTTGTAGTATACAATGAGGCCCAACGCAAACCTGATCCTGGCAAATATTCTCAAAAGTCTTTGCCACTGGCTTATATGTTAGAGGGTTCTTTTACCTCTATGTTTGCTGGGCAACCCATTCCTACCCAGTACCCATATCGTGAAAAACACAAACAATACAAAAAAAGTAAAAGTAGCCCTACACAGATTTTTGTATGCGCCGATGGTGATTTTATCCGCAATGGTGCTCGTCCTGATCGTAAACTCAAACAAGTGGTTCCTACTCAACTAGGGGTTGGCTACATAGGGCAACGTGAGGTGTTTTTTGAAAACCGTGATTTTGTAATCAATGTACTTGAGTATATGACCAACAACGGAGGGCTCATTGAGGCCAAGAACCGAAAAATCACTTTGCGTCCACTCGATAAGATTCGCATTGCCGAAGATGGTAGCAAGTGGCAATGGTTCAATATGTTGGTGCCTCCTGCCTTGATTGTATTGCTTGGGCTGATATGGTTTACCCTTCGCAAAAGGCGTTTTGCCCGTAAGGTTTAAACTTTAGGTGGGCAAAAGGTGTTCGAAGAAAAGGATATACACTGCAAGCCTAAGTTTGTTAATAATTTGCTAGTATACACTTTCCGTAATCCTACCGGCGTTTTAGTAACGTATTTATAATCATTGGAAATTAAAAGTCAAAAAATACACTCTCAAATCAATAGAAATAAACAGATAAAAAAAGTGTTGAACCAAGACAAACTAAACTGGGGTAATACTTTATAAACTACTTTCATTATGAAAAAAATCACTAAACAAACCCTCTTATTTGCTATGGCAATGTTTGCTGCAGTGCAGTTTTCGGTAGCCAAAGATGGACAAGGCATTCAGTTTTTTAAGGGAACCTGGGAAGAGGCATTGAAAGAAGCTACAAAAACTAACAAATTATTGTTTGTAGATGCTTTTGCTACCTGGTGTGGCCCTTGTAAAATGATGGACAAAAAAGTTTTTGTGCAGAAAGAAGTAGGCGATTTTTACAACAAAAACTTTATCCCGGTAAAAATTGACGTAGACTCTAAGATTGGTCGTCCACTCGCTACCAAATATCAGGTAAAAGCCATGCCTACCTATTTGTTTGTAGCAGGCAACGGAAAATTGGTTTATCGTAAGCTGGGTTATATGCAGCCTAAGGCCTTTATCTCAGTAGGTAAAAGTGCGATGAAGTTTCCTCAAATGATTAAGCAATACAACAGTGGAGATCGCAGCAAAAAATTCTTGAATGAGTATTTGGCTGTTGTAGACGATGCTGATGCCAAAGTGGCCAACAAATATTTGGCTGGCCTTTCTGAAAAAGAAATGCTATACGACGAAAATAACTTCAAGATTATGAGCAATTACGTGCGTAACCCTGACTCAAAAGCGTTTCAGTTCTTTTTGGCACACACTAAAGAATATCAGAAAGAATATGGCAACCAAGCTTTGAACCTTGCTGTGGGAATTTTGGATGGTTTGTATGCCAAGGCATTTGCTCAGGGAGAGCACAAGGGAGGAAAAAAAGATGCACAAGCATTACAGAAATTATTCAATACCTTGATGAAGCTTGATCCTATTATGCCAAAGAACAAGGCAGAAGGTATTGTAAAGAAACTACAGAAGCAATTTGACGATGTGAAGTAAAACATCGCTAAAATGGCTTACCTGTCACTATAAAAAGAAAGCGCGTAATGTAGATTACGCGCTTTTTTTATGTATAAATACTCGTTGTTATCTCAACAAATGCTGTTTGGAGCGGTTTCGCCACCCTGCATCGTACTTGCTATTAGCAAAATAAATTTTCAGATCAGCGTCATACTTAGAGTTTACAAAGAATATTTTCTTCTTTGCATCGTATTTACTTTTGGTAAAAAACCACAAGCCGTCTTTGTTGGCATCGTACTTACTTGTTACCTTAAATACTACCAAATCAGCATCGTACTTACTTTTTACCTCAAATACTTTGATGTCAGCATCGTACTTGCTTGAAGCCGAAAACACAGTTTGTGCCTGGACTCCCCATGCTGCCATAAATAACATACAAACGGTCGTAAATAATAATTTTTTCATTGTCATATCTTTTTATTCAATAATTCCTGTTTGGTGGTATAACGAAAAAAAGTTTTGGAAAGGTCATTTTTCCTGAAGTAACTTCTTGTTTTTGCCTCAAAACAGTAGATAGTGCAGTTAGAAATTTAAATTCTTCAATACTAGTATTTAGTCAAGGCTAAATTCAGGGATATCTTTGCCGCATAACTTTGTACTTCTTCGTTACTAAAAATTCACGTAGCTACATTCTCGACGAGTTGGGGGATTTGCAATTATGCTCATTTTTAGCGCTTGAATTACTTTGTTATACGACTAAATCTTATCTCCAATTCAACACTTGAATAAGTACTAAAGTACATTTAAATACAATAATCCAGGTTAAAAGTAACCTGCAAACCTTCAATAAGTCCGCATAATTGATATATTTGTTTCAACTATCAAACAACTTTTACAATTATGCTCAATACCGCCATCCTTGATATTGTCATTGCCCTTTCGTTCACTTATTTCATCTTATCTATGATGGTATCATCCATCAACGAAGCGGTTTCCAACGCTCGGAACTATCGGGGTAACTTATTGAGAACCACCCTATTTAACTTGTTTTATGAGAAAGGCTCCACCACCAATGCCAAGCAACCCGCTACTAGTGCAAAAACTACCCAAACCACCAAAGGGGAAATAAAGACTGAGCCTGAAACAGAAAATGCCTGGAAAGATTGCCTCGACGAAATATTGGACAGCCCATTTATTGACTCCGTCCGAAAAAAAGCCAATGAATTTCCAGCCTACATTCCTCCCGAAAACTTTACCCTGGCCACCATGGATTTTCTGAAAGAGCAGGTAAAAGACAAGGATGGTAAATATGATGAAAACAATTTACTACAAACGCTTAAAAAGAAGCTGGAGAATAACGAAATAGCGATCATTAAAGGAAAGTTTAAAACTAAACTCCTTACCCTGATCGATAAGTCGCAATACGATCTTGATCAATTCAAAATTGAGCTTGAGTCATTTTACAACAAAGCTACCGAACAATTGGGTAGTTGGTACAAGCGTAAAATTAAGTTGATTTTATTCGGATATGGGGCCATTTTGGCACTGGCTTTTAACGTAGATACGTTTCATGTAGGTAAGGTACTTTGGCAAAAGCCCTCTGAGGCCACTGCTTTTGTAGAACAAATAGAAAACTACAAGGCTAAGAAAAAAGACCCTACCATGACCCAGGCAGATAGCACGCTACAACAAATTGCGAACAATACCATCAATGATATCAACGAAAATTATGGTACTCTTAAGCCTTTGCCCATTGGTTGGAACGATAAGGAAGCAGCCCCTTTTATGCGGGTTTTGGGTATTAAAAATAAAGCTGAAAAAGCCGCCAAGAAGTTTCAAACTACGGCCAAAGATGCTTGGTTTGATATCTTCTCTAAGTTTTTAGGTTGGTTTGTTACTGCAGCAGCAGTATCGCTGGGCGCCCCATTTTGGTATGATGTGTTCAATAA
>DMXI01000393.1 GCA_003483885.1 Microscillaceae bacterium | reverse complement strand
TTAAAAATACCCTCTTAACCCTGTGTAGGATTCATTTAATCAACTTAAATTAAGTGATCAATGATTACTGGTGAAATACTGATTCGCTAAGGAAACAGCATTGGGCCATAGATAGCCGTAATTGAGTTATGTAATTGGCAAATATGAGCAAGCCCTGGGTTTTCCTTGCGCCAGATAATGGGAAGAATAAATAGAAATATTTGAAATGAAAGTTTTTTATAACAAACAACAAACGGTGGAGTCTATGGTGGGCGATTCTCCCAGTGCAAGAAAACCCAAGCTCGTTTTGCAAGCCTGGAAAAAGCTGGGGTATCCTGTCGAAATCATGAAAGTGCGACCTTTAACGGTAGATGAGCTATGTTTAGCCCATGATCCTTCTTATGTAAGGGGCATTTTGAGAGGGAATATCAAAAATGGCTTTGATAACAAAAGTAAAGACGTAGCCAAGAGTTTGTTATGGACTACGGGGAGTTTTGCCAGTGCGGCCGCCCATGCTTATCAACATTGCGAATCGACGTTCTCGCCTACCTCTGGTTTTCACCATGCCTGTTATGATCAAGCTGCTGGATTTTGTACTTTCTCTGGTTTAACGATTGCCGCTATTTTGCTAAAAAAGCGTTTTGGAGCCAAGAAAATCGGGATTTTGGATCTCGACTCACATTCAGGCGATGGCACTGACCAAACTTTGTATAAAACAGGACATGAAGAGTTAGTAGAGCACTATTCGCTAGGCTATGAGGAGGTGAATATTTACAATAATGAACAATGGCTCACCGATCTTCCAGACTTGATTCGCCAGCGTTTTAGTGATTGTGAAGTTCTTTTTTATCAAGCAGGTGTCGATTGCCACATCGATGATCCACAGGTAGATAGTGGGCATTTTACCACCGAGCAAATGGCTGAACGAGAAAGAATGGTGTATACTACTTGTCGAGCGCTAGAGCTACCAGTTGTCACAAATTTGGCGGGAGGATATCAAAAACCCATTGAGAAAGTAGTGCAGCTACACAACCTAACGGCCATTGCCTTTCATGAAGCAAATCAAGGCTAAGCATCATCTTTCTTGGGGCTTTGGCGGGTAGGTAGGCCGCTCAGACGAAGAGGTTGTTGGCTTTTATGTATTTGTATAAACTCACGTGAAAATAATAGTTATACAAACCATTTTGGGAGTATGTTTTTCAGAAAAGGGGTAAGCTTTCAAGTATTTTACTAGTGCTAATTCACCACCCGCTTCTTAAGTACTCGGTTCAAATCTAAATACAATGAAAGAAAATTACGTCCTCCTGCGGCGTGGTAACTGGCTCGGGAAAACGCAAACTCCTGGCCTTTTACTCGGATGCGAAAGCCATAAGAAAATCCGTTGAAACGAGAAGCGCCTTCTTCGCGTAGCTCTCTGTTAATCAGATGATTGTAACCCAGGCGAATGCTAAAAGGTTTGTCTGGTAAAAGTTCTCCTCCAATTACAAAATGGCGGAGTAAATTGTCTCCGAAATTTTTCTCGCGGGGTACTGTGTTACCGTTGGCGTCAAAGGTCACATCTTGCAGAGGATCGAGATAGGTAATATCAAATTGCTGCATTTGCTGAAAAGTCAGCGAAAAGCGGAAAGGCATGTATTTGGGCTTAAATGAAGTCCCCAATTGTACCTCAAAAGGCAAACGGCTTTGGGTAAAGTCGTTATAATCGCTAAGAACCACACCAATGTTTTTAAACACTAATCCAATTGTCCAATCATACTTGGGGTGAACAAAGGCTCCGCCAATATCTACCGCCAATGCCGAAGAATTATAAGTTTCTATTTGTGACCCAATAAACTTCAGATTCATCCCCATTCGGAAGTACTTGATCTGATGAGCATAAGACACGGTAAAAGCAAAGTCATTGGCTGTAAAAGTGCCCAATACCTGCCCACTGGCATCCGTTTCTTCAAAACTACCATACGCCATATAATTGAGCCCTACGCCAAAAGTGCCTGTTTTGGGTACATCATGTACATAAGACAAATGGGTGTTTTTGATATCGGCAAAGTAAGGGGTATAGTTGAAGGCAAACTTGCGGGAACTGGCCGAATCTATCAATGCTGGGTTTTGCCACAACACATTAGGGTCGCCCTGATGCAACGATACATTTACCCGACCAATTCCCGCCAAACGAGCATTACCAGGTACTTGCAAAAACTCAAAATTGCGTCTTCCGCCGATTTGGGCCTGAGTACTAAACGTTAAAAACACGCCCAGTACCCAACCCAAAATTTTATAAAAGCGTTGATCAAGTTTGATGGGTATCAATTGCATATCAATGTTAATCCTTCTGATCTTCTCTGATCGATAAGTCGATTTGGCGTTTTACCTTTTCGGGCAATAAAGCAGCCTCAATCACTTGATCTACATGGTTCACAAAGTGGAAAGTTAAATCTTCAATATAATCACTATTGATCTCTTCCACATCTTTGCGGTTCTTTTCGCATAAAATCACCTCTTTGATGCCCGCACGCTTTGCTGCCAATATTTTTTCTTTGATACCACCTACTGGTAATACTCGCCCTCTCAAAGTAATCTCACCTGTCATCGCCAGTTTTTCTTTCACCTTACGTTGGGTAAACACCGAGGCCAATGAGGTAAACATGGCAATCCCTGCCGAAGGGCCATCTTTAGGTACGGCTCCTGCTGGTACGTGTACGTGTAAGTCAAACTGTTCAAATACCCGATGGTCAATGCCCAGTTGATCAGCTGTAGCCTTAAGGTAAGACAAAGCCGCTGAGGCCGATTCTTTCATTACATCGCCTAGTTGTCCTGATAGAGTAAGCTTGCCTTTACCCCTACTCAATATTGATTCTATGTATAAAATCTCTCCGCCTACTTGGGTCCAGGCCAATCCGGTAACTACTCCCGAAATATCCTCAGTTTGGTATTCTTCCTTGTCAAATAGCTCAATGCCCAGCAAACGATTCACATCTTTGGGTTGGATCGTTTTACTGTACTTTTCTTCCATGGCTACCGATTTCGCAATCTTGCGGACTACCTTACCAATTTGGCGCTCTAGGTTTCGTACGCCCGATTCACGGGTGTAATTTTCTATAATTTTATGGATAGTCGAGGGCTGAAACTTAATTTCTTTAGCCGACAAACCGTGTTCTTTACGTTGCTTTGGGATCAAATGCTTTTTGGCAATTTGTACCTTTTCTTCTTCGGTATAGCCTGTAATTTCAATGATTTCCATGCGATCACGCAAAGCAGGGTGAATGGTTTCCAATGAGTTGGCAGTGGCAATAAACAACACCTTAGATAAGTCATAAGGCAGCTCCAGGTAGTTATCCGCAAAAGTGTTATTCTGCTCAGGATCAAGTACCTCTAGTAGAGCCGAAGCTGGATCACCTCTAAAATCCGAAGATACCTTATCAATTTCATCCAGTATCACCACTGGGTTTGAAGAGCCTACTTTCTTGATGTTTTGGATGATTTTACCTGGCATTGCCCCAATGTAGGTTTTACGATGCCCCCTAATCTCGGCTTCGTCGTGTAAGCCTCCCAACGACATACGAATGTATTTCCGATTGAGCGATTTGGCAATAGATCGTCCCAATGATGTTTTACCTACTCCTGGAGGGCCATAAAAACACAAAATTGGACCTCGCATATTGTTTTTGAGTTTCAATACCGCCAAATACTCAATGATACGCTCTTTTACTTTTTCCAAGCCGTGATGATCGCTATCCAGTATCTTTTGAGCTTTTATCAAGTCCAAAGAATCTCTGGTTACCTCATTCCAAGGTAAGTCTACCAGCAACTCCGCATAATTTATCGCAATGGGGTATTCGGCCGAAGCAGGGTTCATACGGGATATTTTTCCCAGTTCTTTTTCAAATTGCTTGGCTACATCCACTGGCCATTTTTTCTTTTTGGCCTTCATCTTTAGCGAATCCAACTCGGGGTCGCCCGTTTCACTGCCTAACTCATCTTGCAGCACCTTCATTTGCTGGCGCAAGAAATAATCCCGCTGTTGTTGGTCAATATCTGAATGAACCTTACTCTGAATTTCACGCTTAAGTTCCAGCAATTGAATATCCTTATGCATAAATTCCAGCAGCATAGTGGCTCGTTTTAAACCATCGTTGGTTTCGAGCAAACGCTGTTTTTCGGCAGCATCGGCATTGATATTAGAAGATAGAAAGTGAGTCAAAAAGCTCGCACTTTCTATATTATCTAAAGCAATTTGAGCCTCTTGAGGAATTTCCGGGTTCAGCTTTAAAATCTTGGTAGCAGCTTCTTTGAGCGATGAAATCAATGCTTTGGTTTCGCGCTGATCTTGAGAAGGGAAGGTTTCGCTCACGGTTTCAATGCGAGCCTTAATGAAAGGTACTTCCTCGGTAAAGTTCAATACATTGAAACGCTTTTTACCCTGTAGTATAATGGTGGTATTACCATCGGGTAGCACCAACATTTTCAGAATATGAGCCATAGTACCCATGCGATAGAGATCATCTATAGTAGGATCTTCTATATCTGGGTTATCCTGGGCAATCACGCCTATAGTTTTGTCACTATTGTAAGCCTTTTTTACAAGTTTGATGGATTTTTGACGTCCTACAGTTACCGGAATCACCACTCCTGGAAACAACACCGTGTTTTTAAGAGGTAAAATAGGTAAGTCATCTATGACGACGTCTTCGGTATTTAAGTCTTCTTCCTCCTCTTCCATTGAGAGTAAGGGGATCATTTCAACGGTATTTTCATCCGAAGATTCAGAAAGCATCATTTCTATATAGGAAAAATCAATGTTTTGACTCATAGAGTAATTTTGATCAAAGGTTCATCCAAGTTGGCACAAATTTAGTAATATTACAGGGATAGCTTGGTTTTATTTGTATTATATTTGCAATACACAAGGCTTATACCAAGTTCATAACTAAGACCATTTGACAGGCAAACGTATACTTTCGTATAAAACACAATATTTTAACAGCTGTTTGTATATAAACAAACTATAATTTACGTTCAGAATAAATCAGGTATTAACGTTGTAAGGTTAATCACATTCTTTTGTTTGATGAAAGCATACTCCTACATATTTTGCCTTTCGGCATTATTTCTTCTCACTCCTTTTTTGACACTTGCCCAACCACCGGGGCAACGCTTGGTTAGAGTAGGCAACCAAGACACTTTGTCATATTTTAATATTAGTCATTTCAAATTTAAGAATATTGGTAAGATTCCCTATTATCGGAATCTAGAAAAGTACAATAAAATCAAGAAGTACTACCAACGCAAGAATTGGCGACGTATGTACAAAGAACTCAAAGCCTATGTACTAGAGTTTGGAGTGCAAAACTTTTACAAAGATACTTATCTTTTATGGAGGCTAGGAAAGCTCTCAGAGCAACTGGGCTATATCGAGGAGGCTAAAAGTTTGTATCGTTTAGTACTAAAACATCACCACAATGCGCGTAAAAAAGAAATTAGACTTTATTACGATGAATTGACTAAGCTCGACAAAGATTATTACCTACCAGTAGAGTATTATAAAAACCTGGTAGGAGTACCCAACAAGTTTGTGGATACCATGGATGTAGCAGAGGCCAATACTACCAAAATGAATGATAGTATCAATTCACCATTTAGTGATTATGGCCCGAGCATTTCCAAGCTAGGTATTAAATCTATGCTGGTGTTTACATCCAAGCGAAAACGCAAAGAAACCTCTACCGGTAATGTTACCTTTGACGAAGATTTGTATTTCTCGGTAAGAGCTGATTCGTTTTATATCAACAAAAACAGTGGGGGCATTGATACCATACCCTGGACCTTGGCTCGTCCGCTGAAAGGGATTAATACCGATGATTACAACGAAGGCTCTGCAGTGGTAACTCCTGACGGAAAACACATATTTTTTGTGCGTTGTGAAAGCCCCGATGGTTACGGCAATTGTGATATATTCATGGCCGAGAAAATGTCGGATGGCACCTACGGCAATGTGCAAAATCTTGGGCCACAAGTAAATAGTATTAGTTGGGATTCTCATCCCTCCTTGTCACATTCAGGCGATACACTGTTTTTTGCCTCTGATAGGATAGGAGGCTTTGGTTTGTCAGATATTTACTTTACCTATAAAATGGGAGATGGTAGCTGGGCCCCCGCCCAAAACATGGGCCCTGATATCAACACTCGCCAAAGTGAGATAAGCCCTTTTTATCATCCTACATTTGAAATTTTATATTTTAGTTCCAATGGACACTTGGTCAATTTTGGCAATTTTGACATTTATAAAACCTATAAAATGTATGGAAGTTGGACCGAACCGCGTAATGTAGGCCCGCTGATCAATCATGATCAGAATGAATATTACTTTGCCATTGATCCCAAATCCACCTCCATGTTTTTTGCCAAGGCAGACACGATTCTACGCTGGAACCATGTCAAACGGGACTCGGTCAAGACCGAGGATTTGAATATTCATTCGTACCCATTGCCCATGGAAGCCCATCCAAATGCCACCGTTCGGTTTTCGGGAAGCATCAAAGACTCTGTTTCGGGGCGGGCGTTTTCGGGGATTGTATCCATCATCGATCTGGATAACGGAATTGAAATTGCACCCAAAAGATTGCGCCCAGATGGTTCTTATGATTTTGAACTGATCAAAAATAACAATTATTTGGTCGTCATTACGGGAGAAGACTTCTATCGGATTGAGAAAGAATTTCTCTTGCGAGGGGATACTACGATTAATATTTCTACTCCCTCGCTGAAGTTTAAAAAGTGGGAATTTTCGTCTATTGAGTTTAAGCAAAACGAAGCGAAAGTAACCCCCGACATGGAAGCCGACTTGGATAAGCTGGTAATATTATTGGCGGATCACCCAAAATTGGGATTAAAAATATCGGGACATACCGACTCTTCGGGAGATCATGACTCAAACCTTAAGCTTTCTCAAGATCGAGCCGATGCCATAAAAAAATATATAGTCGACAAGGGGAAATTCGACCCCAAACGAGTCACCGCGATAGGCTATGGGGATACTGTGCCTATTATAAAAAGCGAAAAGACTGAAGAAGATAAAAAAGTGAATCGTCGAGTCGAGTTTGAGATCGTCACGATTGAATGACCTTGATTTTGCTAAGAAACACAAAGCCTGATTGCTAACTTGTAATCAGGTTTTTTTTGTATAATAATGAGAGATAAAAGCAATATAGCGACCCTTTTAGAGGCTTTTACTCTTGTAAAGCGTCCTGAGGTTAACCTCTACTTCTTCCAACCACTGCCAGGCTTCGTTGTTGGCAGGGTTTAGCTCGATGGCTTTCCGAAAGCATTCTTTAGCCTGGATAAGCTTTTTCAGTGCAGCGAAACTTTTCCCTAGTCCTTCCCAATAAAGGCTATTGTTGGGGTCAATGGTCAGGGCCTTCTGAAATGATGCTTGAGCTTGATGGTAATTGTCTAAGAATCCCCAGACTAGCCCTAAATTTGCCCAACCTTCCGCAAGTTCAGGATGTAATACCAGCGCCTTTTGTAGAATTTCTTGAGCAGCTGGATATTGCTTTTGATGAATATATACAATAGCTAATTCGTTCCAATAGGCTAGGTTTTGAGGATTTAAGCTATTCAATTGCTGTAATGTTTTGATAGTATTTAATAAATCCCCGTTTTTAAAATATTTATTTTTTTGTGCTTGAAGTATTTCTTCTTCATCAGATGTATGTTGTGAGTTATCAGGATCTACCACCACCAATGGCTTTTCAAGAGGAGAGTCAAAGTGTTGTTTCAACCCATCGGCCAATACTTTCAAGCGATCAATATAATGGACTCCATCTTTTCCGAGTAAAAACTCTTTTTTGAGTAGGCTAAAGGTGTGTTGTTCACCCTTAGACATGTCTTGCTGTTTTTCCGCCAAGGTAATCAATGCTTCGGCAATATTGTGTTGTTGGATATGGATTAGAAGGTCTTCGTAAGTCATAGCAAATGATGAATGATTAGAAATAATCCGGAAAACTTAAGATGGAGGATACAAAAAAAGCCAACCTTTTCAGATCAGCTTTCTTTTTAGAGAGTTTCGTCTTCGTCGTAGACTTTGAGCAAGTCCATAGTGCGTCGTTCGAGGTCGGTAGATTTTACCCTTACCTTCATTGTATCGCCAAAGGTGATCACGTTTTTGGTTTTCTTACCAACTACTCGGTAATTTTCTTCGTCGAGTTGGTAAAAATCATCTACCAAGTCGCTCATCCGAATCATACCTTCACATTTGGTTTCTTCTAACTCAACGTAAATACCCCAATCGGTTACTCCAGTTACTACGCCGTCGTATACTTTATCTGAGTCATTGAGAATGCGCATATATTCTACCTGCTTGTATTTGATAGAAGCCCGTTCTGCCTCGGCAGCGCGTTTTTCCATATCAGTAGAGTGCTTGCACAACTTCTCAAATGTACCTTTATCTACTGATTTGCCATTGTCCAGGTAGTGTTGCAACAAGCGATGCACCATCATATCAGGATAACGACGAATTGGTGAGGTAAAGTGAGTATAATGATCAAAGGCCAGCCCAAAGTGCCCGGTAGGCTCCGTGGTGTAGATTGCCTTAGCCATTGTGCGAATGGCCAACCCTTGCAATACGTGTTGCTGGGGCGTGTTCTCAATTGCTACCATCAACTTGTTCAAAGAACTAGTCATGGCTTTGCCATTCAGCTTTACGTCATGTCCAAGTTTTTTAGCAAAACCAGAGAAGTTTTTCAACTTGTCTACATCGGGGTTATCGTGGGTACGATATACCATCGTATTGCTCTCTGCTTTGCTTCCTTTAACTGGCATTTTGTAGATAAACTCCGCTACCTTACGGTTGGCCAACAACATAAACTCTTCAATGAGCTTATGGGCATCTTTACGCTCTTTGGTAAATAGACCAATAGGCGTACCGTTTTCGTCTAGTTTAAACTTGACCTCTACAGTCTCAAAACTCATCGCCCCTTTTTCAAAACGTTGTGCCGTGAGCTTTTTGGCCAAATCGTTGAGCAAACGTAGCTCGGCAGCAAAATCTCCTTCGCCACTATCGATTCCTTCTTGTGCTTCTTCGTAAGTAAAGCGGCGATCAGAATGAATCACGGTGCGTCCAAACCATTCGCTGTGTACATTGGCGTGTTCATCTAACTCAAATACTGCTGAGAAAGTCAACTTATCCTCGTGAGGACGTAGCGAACAAAGCTCATTGGAAAGTTTTTCAGGTAACATAGGTACTACCCGATCTACCAAGTATACCGAAGTAGCTCTTTCAGCGCCTTCTTTTTCTACTTTTGAGTCTGGTTTTACGTAATGGGTTACATCCGCAATGTGGATGCCCACTTCCCAATTACCATTGTCCAATTTTTTGATAGATAACGCATCATCAAAATCCTTGGCGGTATCAGGATCTATAGTAAAGGTGGTGATTTCTCGGAAATCACGTCGTTTCTTGATTTCTACTTTAGTAATTCTGCCACGGATTTTATCCGCGTCTGCAGTGACTTCTTTTGGGAAATGGCGTGCTAACCCAAACTCGGCCATAATGGCGTGCATTTCGGTTTCGTTTACTCCCGGAGCACCCAGCACTTCTTTTACTTTGGCTACCGGACTACTCTTTTCATCGTGCCATTCCAGTATCTCTACAATTACTTTGTCTCCGTTTTTTGCACCATTGATGTGCTTTTGGGGGACAAAAATATCCATATGCATACGGCGGTTATCTGCCACCACAAATGCATACTTTTCTTTGATTTCTATTTTACCAACAAATTCATTGGTTTTGCGCTCTAGTACTTCCAATACCTCGCCTTCGGGGCGTTTGCCCTTGGCATTAGGATACAAGCGCGCTTTCACGGTGTCGCCGTGTAAGGCAAACTTCAAATGATCGGCATCTACCCAGGTATCTTCTTCAGTTTCGTCACTTACAATAAAGGCAAAACGAGGATTTACAAAATCTACTGTTCCTTTAATCAAGTGCAACAAAATACGTACGTTACCTTCCTGGTCTACCAAAATCTGATCACTCTCGGCCAGTTTTTCAAGGGCATCAATTACCTTTACTTTGTTTTTCTCAGTGTTTACCTGAAGAATATCAATAAGTTCTTCGATAGCAAATTGTCTATCGGCGTTTTTGTTAAGAATGGCAAAGATTTTTGATTGGAAATGTTGAACGGTGAGGGTCGTTTTTCTGCTTTTCTTTTGTCTTCTTTTGCTAAATTGCTTTTTAGTAAGTTTTTTCTTTTTCGTCTTCTGCGATTTCATGTTCTGTTTCATCTTTTTTCATTTTAATAGGTTGATTGATAATTAAATCGGATGGGAAAATGGTAATTGAAAATTGAACTATTAATAGGATAAGTATACAACTTACCTTGAGTATGGGAGGGGCCTTTATGATGCAAAGTAACGTAAATTATTTTATTAAAGTTGACTATTTTCAATATAAATATAGTTTTTCAATCAAAAAACTGATTTTTAATATCACTTTTTGTAGTTGAGATATGTATTTTAGGGTACAAATGAAAAGTACCCTTTTTCAAGCGATATATAACTTTTTGAAGGATAGTGCAAAAACCTTACTACGAATTTATTTGCTATGAGGCTAAATTGTTATTTTTTTTCTCTTTGCTTAATCGTCGTCTAAGTTGAGCCTTGCGAATGTCTTCCAAGGTACCTTTAGGAATGGCTTCAATCAATCTTTGCGTATATTCTTCCTGTGGTTTTTCATAAATTCTATCCGCATAATCACTCTCCACGATCTTGCCTTGATTGAGCACAATCAGGCGATCTGACATAAATTTTACGACCGACAAATCGTGTGAAATGAATATATAAGTTAAATTGAATTTTTCCTTCAGTTCATTCAAAAGGTTGAGTACCTGGGCTTGTACCGATACATCTAGGGCCGATACCGACTCATCACAAATAATAAATTTAGGATTGAGGCTAAGTGTACGGGCAATGACAATACGTTGACGCTGGCCTCCCGAAAATTCGTGTGGATATCTGCTATAATGTTCTGCTTTCAGGCTTACAGTTTCTAAGAGCTCAATTACCCGCTCTTTACGTTGCTTATTGTTTTTTAAGATACCGTGCAAACGCATCGGCTCTAAAATAGCATCTCCAATGGTTAAACGTGGATTAAGTGATGAATAGGGGTCTTGAAAAATGATTTGCATATCGCGGCGAAGCTTACGCAGCTTTTTCCCTTTGAAATCATTGATTCGCTCTTTCTCAAAAACGATAGAGCCTCCAGTAGGTTCAATCAACCGCATGATAGCACGCCCTAAAGTGGTTTTACCTGAACCAGATTCTCCTACCAGGCCAATGGTTTCTCCTGGATATACCTTAAAGCTTACATTGTCTACAGCTTTGATAGGCGCAGGGCGTTTCTGGAATAGCCCCTTGCGAATGGGAAAATGTTTTTTAAGATTTTTTACTTCTAAAATAGGCGGACGTTCCGCCAACATTTTGTTGCGCTCTTCTACCTCATCTTCAGTTACAAAGTTCATCAAGAGTGCTTCCCCAACCGAAGCATATTTGTTGTCGGCTTTTTCTACAATAGAATCATCCTCTGTTACTTCCATAAAATCGTCAATGGTAGGTAACACTCGCATTTGCACATCCAAACGAGGACGGCAAGCCAACAAACCTTTAGTGTAGGGATGCTGAGGATTATCAAAAATATTCCACACATCGTCTTTTTCCATCATACGCCCATGGTACATCACCATAACATCATCGGCTATTTCGGCAATCACGCCTAGATCGTGGGTAATAAATATGATAGAAACGTCTTTATCTTCATGAAGAATTTGCAATAACTCCAAAATAGCGGCCTGCACCGTTACATCCAGCGCAGTAGTAGGTTCGTCGGCAATTAATAAGCGGGGATTGCAAGAAAGTGCCATAGCAATCATGACCCGTTGTTTTTGCCCTCCTGAAATTTCGTGAGGATAAGCATCAAACATTTTTTCGGGTCGAGGCAGGCGTACTTTTTTAAAAAGCTCAATGGTTTTATCGTAGGCTTGCTTTTTGGTCACATTTTCGTGCAAAAGAATGGCCTCCATAACCTGATTGCCACAAGTATAAACCGGATTGAGCGAAGTCATGGGTTCTTGAAAGATCATTGCAATGTCTTTTCCCCGAATTTCCCTCATTTCTTCAGGAGTAGCTTTTACCAAGTCTATTTTTTTGCCCAAAGTAGGGGAGTCAAACCAGATTTCTCCTCCCTTGATCTTGCCAACCGGCTCTTGAATAAGCCGCATAATGGCCAAAGAGGTAACTGATTTGCCTGAACCAGATTCTCCTACAATGCCTAAGGTTCTACCTTTTTCGATAGAAAAACTCACATTATTTACTGCTTTTACTACTTGGTCTTCGGTGGTAAAAGTGACCTCAAGGTTGCGTACCTCAATGATGGTCTCCTGTTCTTCTTCTTGATGCAATGACATAATGAATTTAACGCTTCGGTTGATAACATATAGTACTAACCCACTTTTTACAAGTCATCAACCGTTGATTATCGTCTATGGACTATTTTAATCTACCCTATATATGTGGTTATCTAAATTTATAGGTATTTGGTTTAACTGCAAGAAAAGTTTGGCTAAAATTTCAATATCGCGTACACAACCCTGAACGATTCTATCCAAGTCTTGTTCTTCGTGATAAATCCGATTGACTTCGTGTCCCTCTAGTCGTTCTCCCGCATATGGAATATTGAGTAGTGTAGCCAGTAAAGATAAAGAAGTTTTATGTTTTCGATCGCCAAATTTCCACATTTCCAGCGTGTCGAGGTGAGGCACCTCCCAAGGCTTTTTGTATAAAAGGTTGAGGGTGAGTGGCAGCTCGATGCCATGAATCACCATCCGCCTACACAAATAGGGGTAATCAAACTCTTTTCCATTGTGGGCACACATAGCCACATTGTTAAATTTGGTATCCACCAACGATTTAAACGAAAGCAAAATATCTTTTTCGTCTGGCCCAGTGATGGCTTTTACCCGCAAGGCAGTTTTTTGAAACTCATCCAGGTAAAAATAACCGACTCCGATCGTGATCACTTTGCCAAACTCAGCTTGTAAACTGGCTTGTTGCATATAGTGATCTTCTATAGTCAGGTTTTCGTCGCGTTGATAGGAAAACTTCTTTTCCCAAAATTTTTGTAAGTCTGGCGATAGATTTTGGTAGCTATCGCTTTGTGATACCGTTTTGATATCGACAAATAATATATTCTTTATTCTTTGATTAAGATGATTATCCAGCATTCGATTGTGATAGTATTAAGTAAGTGTTACGGGTACTTCATAAGTGACAAGCTTTGAGCCACAAATAAGTAATTGTTGGTAGTGGTAGTGCAGAATATTGTAAGGTTATCCGTGTAGAATTCCTTCCAGGTCAAGCATATCTATTTGGGTGAGGTTGTTATCTACGATGCTTTCGGGCATAAAAATAAATTTTTTATCGTAGATTTTTCCATCCACATAGTAGCTTATCCAGTATTCGTTGGATAGGTGAAATACCTGAGGATCAATACGTTCGATCACGACAAAACTTTGTTTGTCTACCTTGTCAATCATTTGTCTGATGGTAGAAGTCTTTTGAGATTCTCCGTCTTTTTGGCCGTACCCTTTAGAGGTAACCAAGATATTATCGATTTCAAAATCGTTACGGTTGATCAGGTATACGTGCCAGTCATACTCCTCGTCAGCCACTGGCTTACGGGCAATGGCTACTTCTACGCCCTCTACTTTAGGAAATTCAATGTCTTTTTTCATAGTATATATTATAGTGTGGGATTTTAGGAAGCGGTAAGCAGCGAGTCATAAACCTCCAATACATTTCGGAAAAGAAACAAGGGTAGCTTAAAACTCACCGCTTATGATGCTTTAGATTTTTGCTAGCTCACCTTTCAAGTGCATAATGATATTTACCTGGAAAGGATCTACTCCATTCTTTTCGGCCAGGTAAAAAGACACCCAATCTAGTAAGTGAATCAAATAGTAGGATTGGGTAATTAAACTTTCTCCTTTAGCATGAAGCTCTAATACCTTGGCGGCTCTTTCTTCAAAAATAGGCTTACAAATATCCATACGAATTTTTACCCGCTCGTGGTCAAGTCCGGAACGAATCAATAATACCGCAGCTTTTTCACGGATAGTATCACCTGATTCCCAGCCCACCAATTCGTTGTGGTTCATTTCGGGAAAAACGTGCGCGTGGCATAGCTGCTTAGAGTTTTCATTGACCTGTTGCTGAAAACGGGTAATAACTCCGCCAAAGTGAGTATCGGCATATACTACTGGTAAGTGATTGTAGAATGCTTCAGCCAAATCTTTAGCTTTTGCCTGAATACCTGCCATATCAGTATCCAGCAATTGCAAAGTTTCGGTGTAGGCCGTTTCAAATTCGGTGTCTGACAAACCGTATCCTTTGAAAGCATACAATAATTGAGTCAATGAATAACCCAAAAATGCTCTTGGACAAGGAGCTTCGTTAGGAATTTGAGCATAATCGTATCCATTGCTTTGGGCGAATTCTAACAATTTACCTCCTGAGGTTACACAAAATACTTTGGCACCTTTGCTTTGTACTACCTCTAACGCCTGAAGGGTTTCTTCGGTGTTGCCAGAAAAAGAACAAGCAATAAATAAAGTATTGGCACTTATAAAGTTAGGAACCGTATAAGTTTTGGAAACAGTGACAGGTACCTTTAAGCCAGAAGCCATCAAAGCTTCTACTAGGTTACCGCCAATTCCTGAGCCGCCCAATCCGGCAATTACTACGTTTTGAATGGGCTGAGCAGGGGCTGTGAAGGTAAGGCCCTTACCTATTTCTTGAGCCTTT
>DMXI01000481.1 GCA_003483885.1 Microscillaceae bacterium | reverse complement strand
GAGGCGATTAAATTCGTAAGCTTCTTTCGCTATACGTTTCCCCTCTTTGGTGAGTTTTAATTGCTGAGCTTTGGCATTTGGGGCAAGCATAAATATACATGCCACCAACAAGGCTACTGCCCAGTTAGAAGTAAAATTACGCGTCATGCAAAATGAATAATAAGTGTAATACAATTGGATAAATGGGCACAAGTCCCACCATAAAAGTATTAAGAAAAGGAGCTTTTTGGGCAAAAAAGAGGGTTACAAAAAGTTAACATCGAATTATTTTGCCCATTTTTTGGGTAAACATCTTATAACAAATGAACAAAACAGCATACTTTATAACATTTCATTAACAATTTGATAATAAACAGATTAGGGGTAACTGCTAATTCTGAATCTGTTAAAATAGTGAGTAAACTTGGGTAAACCTGGGTAATTTAACCTACAATATTCCTTTGTAACAAAAAACACAGAATTTCGTAGCGATTAAGTTAAATTTCACCCAATAATATAACATCAAATCAAGTTTTTAACCAAAGCATTTCTCATCCAGAAGAGTACCATAACCCTATTATGTCTTTGAAAAATACTTCATATCAAAAAAGGGCTAGAAACCTGAAAAAGTTTCTAGCCCTTGGCTTTATCAAAAACAAAATATGATTAGAACAATTTTACAATTATTGCTTCATCACTTTCACTATTCCAGTGCGGCCTTCAACAAATACTTTAATTAAGTATAGGCCACTTTTTAGTTTTGAAGTATCAAAACGCTCTTCCACTTCGCCAGTTTCAGAAACACGTTGCTTGCTTACTAAACCAATGCCATTCACATCCATCATCAACATCTTCACTTTGGCACCAATACGAGCCTGAGTTTTTACAATGGTAAAGTCAGCTGCAGGGTTTGGATAAGCTGAGGCTATCACCTCTACTGTATTTCCTGCTTCCTGGTTAGCAGTTACATTTGTAGTAGGAGCTACACTAGACGCGCCTCCTCCTTGCACTCGGATGTTATCTAAGGCAATGTCACTTCTCCATCCTGTGCCTCCTGAACCAGTGGTTACTGTAAAGCGGAATGAAGCATCACCACCTGCATAAGCGCTCAAATTGATAGTAGAGGTAAACCAGCTATTTCCTTGGTCACCAGTTTCGGAGAAAATAGTTGTCCAAGAGCTACCTCCGTTGGTACTTACCTGAGCCACCAAACTATTTACATTGGTGCCATACATGTGATAGTCAAATACCAACTCTGGATTAGAAACGCTGGTAAGATCAAAGCATTCGCTAGTAATCGTAGCTACTTTATTAGGATAACCAGTACCATTTCCAGATGCTTCTACATAAATGTAAGTAGAACCGTTGGTAGCATTTGATGGACCAGTACCATTTGAAGGGGTACCACCACTATCGCGCGTGAAGTTTAAGTCATCATTGGTAGCTTGAGTCCAACTACCAAAACCACTTTCAAAGCTTTCAGCATATGGTAAACTTGCACAACTACTTCCACTACCACCAGATTGGAAACGAATGTTATCCAAGGCGATGTCACTTTGCCATCCAGAAGTAGTATTGGCACCAGTGGTTACCGTGAAACGGAAAGAAACGTTACTACCAGCATAAGCACTTACATTCACTGACTCGCTGAACCAAGTATTACCTTGATCTCCCGATTTAGTAAAGATTTGGGTCCAGCTACTTCCTCCGTCGGTACTTACCTCAGCTCTTAAATTGTTGATTTGAGAACCAAACATGTGATAATCAAAGTTGAAAGTAGGATTGCTCAATCCAGATAAGTCAAAACACTCACTAGTGATTGTAGCCACTTTACTAGGGAAACCAGTTCCATTACCAGAAGCTTCTACATAAATGTAAGTACTTCCTTCATTGGCAGCAGAAGGTCCAGTGTTTGAAGAAGGGGTAGATCCGCTTTGACGTGTAAAGTTTAGATCATCGTTGGTGGCCTGAGTCCAAGTACCAAAGCCACTTTCAAAGCCTTCACTGTAGCCTGATGCATTGGTACAAGAAGAAGAACCTCCACCAGTGGTAAAAGTAGCGCTAGAAGAATAGCTACCAGTAACTGCACAATTTGCTCTTACCTGGAATTGGTAATTAGTACTTGCTGCTAAACCAGTAATATTTCTTGAAGTACCAGAAACACCGTTTACATTTGTCCAGGTAGAAGTTCCTTGTACTCGGTAACGAACATCGTAATTATTGGCTCCACTTACACTATTCCAGCTCAAGGTAGCAGAAGAAGAAGTAATGCTACCAGCACTTAGTCCACCTGGAGTACCACAACTAGGCCCACCAGTAGCAGAAGTTACTGTAGCGCTAAACATACCGTTACCGTGGGTACCAATGGCTACTAAGTTATCGCTTGTACGACCTTGAATGGCTACTACTGGAACATTTCCAATGGTGTTAGGACCTTCCTGAGTCCAAGTGGTAGAAGTACCGCTCAATGTTTCAGTTGAGTATAAACCAGTGCTGGTACCTACCAAGTATACTTTACCACCATTGTCATCTATGTGAATGGTCGCTGATTGTACTGAAGGTCCGTTCCCTGAACCATCCGTGTTTTGCTCTAAGTTACCGCTAATGTCAGTCCAGGTAGAACCAGCATTAGTAGAATAGAACGCACTTTTTACCTGATAATTAGAGAAAACAACAATTACGTTGTTTGAATTACTAGGATCCACGGCTATGCCACTTACGTAACCTCCAGAAGGGAAAGCAGCATTGGTAATGTTGGCTGCAGTGGCAGTAGAAGTGTTGGCATTATTTAAACGGAACAATTTACCATCAGAAGTACCATAGTAAAGCACGTGAGCAGCGTTGGCCTTTGATACATCCAACGCAGTGATTTGGCTTCCGCCAGCATCAGAGCCTGAAAGGTTGGTCCAGCCAGTGTTGGTTCCATTGAAAGTATACCCACTGTTAATTGCATTCAAGTTTGTATTTCTCCAGATGCGATCACCCGCAGGGTAATACATAATATTTTGGTTGGCTTTGTCCAAAATGTATGGATTCACGAACAATTGTCCAGTAGCTGAAGCAGGTTGGATACCATCTGCATCGGTAAAGCTACCAATGATTGGTCCACGGAAACGCAAGATCTTACCAAACTGAGTACTGGTATAGCGGGTATCTTCACCAGCTACAATGGCCACATAACAACCGTCACCACCCGCAGGCTCTTCGCCCCAGTTTGAAGTAGCGGAGAAAGAAGTAGCCGTCCACTTACCGTTGTCCTGGAAACCAGCCATCAAACGAGCATCGTTGGCAGTTTCAGGGTCTATCGCAATGTGATATGCCTGAGTAGTGTAATAACCATTGCTCAATAAAGTCCAGTCAACAGGAGTGTTACCTCCTCCATTTTCCAGGTTATTTTCGGTACGGCTTATACCACCATCGTGTCCAGTCAACATTCTGGCAGGATTAGATGGATAAAAAACCAATGAGTGGTTATCAGGATGATGGTTGGTATAAGTAGATACGTTGTTGGCCGGAGAGTAACCACCAATCCAAGTATTAGCTCCTGTACTAGTGAATCCATTGGTAGTACGATACAAGTTGGTAGAACCAATGAATACTACATTTGGATTGTCAGGCTTGATTTTGATATATTGGTTGTAAGAACCTTGTGATAAATTTCCTACACTTCCACCAAAAGCTGGTAAACCGTTGGTACGATTGCTCCAGCTTGAGCCCGCAGTGTTTGAATAAAATACTTGATGATCGTTTTTACCCGCACCAGGAGTGTTGGCAAATACATAAATAATGTCTTCGTTAGAAGGTGCCACATCAATGTTGATACGCTGATAACCTGCGGCAAGTGAAGGAGTAATATTGGTCCAGCTGGTACCATTGGTAGATTTGAATACTCCTTCGTTGCCGGTACTTGCGCTTCCTAAAGTAGCATAGATTACCCCAGTAGCACTAATTTCGAGATCAGTATAACGAGCACTTGGGCCACTCAATACATTGGTGAAAGAAGTACCACCATTGGTAGAACGATAAATTCCGTCAAAAGCAGCTACATATACATCACTGTTGGTAGGGTCTACTCTTACTCGTAAGCTATACTGTAATCCACCGGTAAAAGAAGTAGGATCAAGACTATTTAAGCTTACCCAGGTAATACCACGGTCAGTAGATTTGAATACCCCAGTTCCACGGTAAGGAGCACCTCCTCCAGAAGCAGAGTTACCTACGATTTCCCCAGTTACATAGTACCAAGTGTTGGTATTGTTTGGATCTTGGTATACGTCGGTCACACTCTTGTTTTGAGAAGCTCCCGTAGTTTGGGTCCAACTGGCGCCACCATTGGTAGAACGCCACATACCACCCGAAACTCCACCTGCTAAGATAACGTTCTCGTCGGTACGGTCAATCGCTAAGGCACGGGTACGTCCTCCTACATTGAAAGGACCACGGCGATTCCAGGTAGCAGCCTGAAGAATGGTTTTACCGTTTTTGTTTTTGAGTACCTTGGCAAGGCTTGGATTGGTAAGAACATAGGTAAGTTCTTTGGTGCGAATATCCTCTGGTATTTTACCAGTTTGTGGATTTACAAGGCGGGCACGTTCAAACTCTGCTCTTAGAGCTGGATTACCCTCTCTTGTTACTTTTTGTAATTGTTGAGCTTGAGCATTTGGGGCAAGCATAAATATACCTGCCACCAACAAGGCTACTGCCCAGTTAGAAGTAAAATTACGCGTCATGCAAAATGAATAATAAGTGTAATACAATTGGTTTAATTGGACCTAAGTCCTGTCGTCAAAGTATCAAGAAAAGGCTTTTCTAACCAACAATGGAAGTATACAAAAAGTCAACATCGGATTATTTTGAAAGGACATAGGGTAAACATGGTTCGACAAATGAACAATAGAGCATATTTTCTAACATTTGGGCAATCAATTGATTACAAACAATTTAGGTATCATTACTTATCCAACATTGATTAAAATAACAGGTAAACTTCATAGGTATACCAAACAATCTTTTTTAAACACAAAAAAAGCAAAATATCCTACTAAAAAATCTAATTAACCCCGATCTATGATCACCTATCGAAAATATACACTCATCTTTTTCTCTTAATTTTCAAAAAAAATCACCTTTACCTACTACTTTTTGCGAATGCTGCTGTCTTCTGGGTAAATAAACTTGATGGGAATATATCTTAGTCTAAAACCAACTCCCTCTTAAAAACTCAAAAACTTAGAATACTATGAAAACAAGCACTCAATACCTCTCCACTTGGCGATGGGCTTCGTTCCTCCTGATGGCTTTTCTTGTGAGCTTTCAAACCCAAGCCCAACAAAAACCAGGAAAAACCTTGTCTCCTTACTTTTTGGTCAAAAGTAAAAACTCGAAGGTAGACCAAATGCCTTTGAAAGAAACCTCGGTAGATGTAAATATCGCGGGGGTGATGGCTGATGTAACGGTGACCCAAGTCTATAAAAATGAAGGAAAAAACACCTTAGAAGCAATTTATGTATTTCCGGGATCTACCCAGGCAGCAGTATATGCGATGACGATGACCATTGGCGAACGTAAACTGATTGCCAAAATTGAAGAAAAAAATAAGGCGCGTCAGCAATACGAAACCGCTAAAAAACAGGGTAAAACGGCTTCTTTGTTGGAACAACACCGACCCAATGTATTTCAAATGAATGTAGCCAACATTTTACCTAAAGATGTCATTAAAGTAGAGCTACATTATACCGAACTATTAGTACCTACCGATGGTGTGTATGAGTTTTCGTACCCAACAGTGGTAGGCCCACGCTACTCAGACACTCCTGCGGCTAAAGCCACGGCCAACGAAAAATGGGTAAAAAATCCTTATCTCAACGAAGGCAATAAGCCTAATTATACTTTTGATATCAACACCGTCATCAATGCGGGCATGCCTATTCAGCAAATGGCTTGCACTTCACACAAAGTAAATGTGAAATACGCTGATAAAAGCACCGGAAAAATCTCTTTGAAAAAATCGGAAAAGTATGGTGGCAATCGAGATTACATCATTCGCTATCGCTTGGCAGGTAGTAAAATTCAATCAGGTTTGCTACTATACGAAGGAGAAAATGAAGCCGCCAGTGGAAACGAAAGCGACGAGGCTTCAGAAAAGTTTTTCTTGATGATGATGCAGCCTCCCAAGGCTCCTAAAAACACCCAAATTCCTCCTCGTGAATATGTATTTATTGTAGATGTGTCGGGCTCTATGCACGGTTTTCCGTTGAGCGTGTCTAAGCGATTGTTGAAAAACCTCATAGGTAAGTTACGCCCTACTGATAAATTCAATGTGATGTTGTTTGAAAGCAGTAATCAAATGATGTCGCCTGAATCTATGGATGCTACTCCAGCCAATATTGCCAAGGCTATCAACGTAATTAATCGCCAAAGAGGTGGCGGAGGTACACGTTTGCTCCCCGCTTTACGCAAAGCCTTAGCTTTTAAAGAAACCAAAGATTATTCGCGTTCTTTTGTGGTGGTAACCGACGGATACATCACCGTAGAGAAAGAGGCTTACGAACTCATTCGTGGCAACCTGAATAAGGCCAACTTATTTGCTTTTGGCATAGGTTCTTCGGTGAATCGCTTTTTGATTGAGGGTATGGCTCGAGCTGGTATGGGTGAACCATTTATTGTGACTCACGGTACTGAGGCCGATGTAAAAGCTGAGAAGTTTCGTCAGTATATTCAAAACCCAGTATTGACTAATATTCGGGTAAACTACAATGGATTTGAGGTGTATGATGTCGCCAATACCAGCATTCCTGATGTATTTGCCGAACGCCCTATTATTGTATATGGCAAATATCGCGGTGTACCCAAAGGAAAAATTACCATTACTGGACTTTCGGGCAATAAGAAATACACCAAAACCATCAAGGTAAGCAACGCTACTCAAGATAATAATCAGGCCATTCGCTACTTGTGGGCTCGAGAGCGCATCAAGCTGGAAGATGATTACCGACGTTATTATGGGGCTGATCGTCAGAAACACATCAAAGAAATTACCCGATTGGGTTTGAAGTACAACTTATTGACACAGTATACTTCTTTTATTGCCATTTCGCCTGAGGTAAGAAACAAGGAAGGTAAAATAGTAACGGTAAACCAACCCTTGCCTTTGCCTAAAGGAGTATCTAAGCATGCGGTAGGCAATAAAAGCTCCGTAAACTACAGCAGAACAATGAGCATTGCCCCAGGTAGAGTTAAACGATACAAGCGTAAAAGACCTTACCGTCAAACTTACGCTCCTCGTACCAAGGCCAAAGAATTAAGCATCTCGTCTCGTAGCTCAGGTAGCGGCAGCAAAGCCGATATGGACGAGGTAGAAGATGTGAAAGATGAGTTGAAGAAAATGCAGGAAAAAATCTCTCGTCTCTATCCCAGACAAAGCAAACAAATGATTCGCCACGTAGTAAAAGCAGGTGAATCTTTGGAGAGTATTGCCAAATTTTACCGAATTACGGCTCAAAGCATCCAACGCAATAACTTGCTTAAAAACAATCAAGTAACGGTAGGGCAAAAACTTACCCTCGAGGTAAACCGCGTAATTTTTAAAGTAAAAGCAGGTGATACACTCCGACAAATCGCACGCTACTTTAAAGTAAAAGTGAGTCAGTTGAAAGCCTGGAACGGCCTGAGAAAAAACAATTTAATCATTGGGCAGGAACTGACTGTATATTAACGTATTACATTTTTATTCATAGAAGTTATCTTAACTTTTAGAATGTTGTTGAAAATGGTTGCTTTTGTTCGGTAACGAGGCGATTTTTTTGAGGCATAGCAGCGCTACGGCGATAAAAAATTGCAAAGTTACAGGGCAAAATGAACCGTTTGTAATTCATTATTAAAATTTGAGATGACTTCATACACCTATTTAATTTATTCATCTGTTAGAAACCAGTCCTTTGTTGAAGGGCTGGTTTTTTGGTTTCGACGACAATCAAGTACTTTTACATAAGCTAAAGGCTTCTTGAAGTAAATCACCCTAACAGATAATCACCCTATTCAAAGACTACACTCCCCTCCCCCACCTAAACCAAACCCAAATTCGGTTCGTATTTCTTTTTTTTATAATTTTAAAAATTGTTGTAGTAATATTTTAGGAAACTACAGCGTCTAAATTAATTATAACCATAAACCAATAACTATGAGGTTATTCCTTTGCATAGCTTTATTAAGCTTAAGCTTGGTTGATCAAGCATTTGCGCAAATCAATGCGCGTTTATTCCGCTACCCCGATGTATCCGACAAACACATTTGTTTTGTGTACGCCGGCGATATTTGGGTGGTGAACAAAAACGGGGGTACTGCCCAAAAACTCAGTTCTCCCCAAGGAGAGGAATCTTTTCCACGTTTTTCGCCCGATGGCAACACCATTGCTTTTAGTGGCAACTACAGTGGAAACAACGATGTATATACCATTCCTACCAATGGAGGTGTGCCCAACCGGGTTACTTACCACGGCTTTGGAGATCGAGTGGTAAATTGGCATCCTAACGGCCAAAAAATTCTTTTTGCTTCATCTCGCGAAAGTGGTCGTCAACGATACAGTCAATTTTATTTGATACCCCGAAATGGTGGTTTCGCTCAAAAACTCCCTTTGAAACAAGCTGAATTTGGTACTTTTTCGCCTGACGGCAAAAAAATCGCTTTTACCGACCGTAGCCGTTTGTTTAGAACCTGGAAGCGTTACCGTGGAGGAATGGCTGCCGATATCTATGTATTTGACCAAGCCACTTCTACTTCACAAAACATCACCAACAACGCCTCGAACGATGAAGTACCTATGTGGAAAGGCAATAAAATCTATTACTTGTCGGATCGTGGAGTCAGCAAACGCTTCAATATCTGGGTATACGATTTAGCCAGTAAGCAGCATAGCCAACTCACTAAGTTTAAGGATTATGACGTTCATTTTCCTTCTATGGGTAAAAACGAATTGGTATTTGAAGCAGGTGGTAGATTGTACTTGATGGGCTTTTCGGACAGCCAGCCTAAAGAGGTAAAAGTAAACATTACTACCGATCAGCGTTCTTTGATCAAAAAGCAAGTAAAAGTAGGTCGTTGGCTACAAGCCGCCGATATTTCTCCTGATGGCAAAAGAGCCGTGGTGCAAGCCCGTGGAGAGTTGTTTTCGGTACCTGCCAAAGAGGGATTCATTAAAAACTTAACCTCGAGCAGTGGAGTGGCTGAACGTTCACCGGCCTGGTCACCCAATGGACAGTACATTGCCTACTGGAGCGACCGTTCTGGCGAGTATGAGCTTACCTTGAAAGACCTGACCACCCAAAAAGAAAAAAAGGTTACTTCGCTTGGAAAAGGTTACCGTTATGAGATTTTTTGGTCTCCTGATAGCAAAAAAATTGCTTTCATCAACCAAGCCATGCTCATTAAAATTGTAGATGTGGCCAGCGGGAAAGTCACTCAGGTAGATCAAGGAAGTGGTATGTTGCACGGTGCACTCCAGGGTTTCAGCGTTAGTTGGTCAGCCGATAGTCGCTGGATTGCCTACACCAGCGCCAATGATAACAATACTAGTGCTATTGTTTTGTATGACTATCAAAACAAGAAACGTCATAGAATTACCAGTGATTTTTATGGCCACTCGAATCCAACTTTTGACCCCGCAGGAAAATACTTGTATGTAACTACTCAGCGTAGTTTTTCACCCATGTACAGTAATTATCAAAATACCTTTGTATATGCCAATGCTACTCAAATAGCAGCCATTACTTTGCGTAAAGATGTACTCTCTCCCCTAGCTCCCAAAAACGATGAAGTGAAAATCACTAAAGAAAGTGGAAGTAAAAAAGGAAAAGGAGATCAAAAGTCTAAAGGCAAGGCTAAGGGTAAATCTAAAACACTAGAAATTGATTTGGATGGTATCGAATCAAGATTGGTAATACTCCCTATTCGCCCAGGCAACTACGGTAACTTAAAAGCAGTAAAGGGTAAGCTTATTTATCAGCAATTCCCGAATACTGGATCAGGTGGGCGACAGTTTCCTGTAAAATACTTTGATTTGAAATCTCGCAAGAGCAAAACCATTATCAAAAGTGCCAACTTCTTTATAGTGTCGGCCAATGGTAAAAAAATGTTGGTAGGCCAAAGAAACAATGCAGCCATAATCAATGTAGCGCCAGGGCAAAAAATCAAAAAACCGCTTCGTACTAGAGAGATGGAAGCGATGGTAGACCCTAAGGCCGAGTGGAAGCAAATTTTTAACGATGCTTGGCGTTTATCACGCGATTATTTCTATGATTCTCGCATGCACGGGGTCAATTGGAACAAAGTGAAGAGTCAGTATACCAAGCTCTTGAATGATGCAGTAACTCGCTGGGATGTAAACTTCGTAATTGGAGAAATGATTGGGGAACTCAACGCCTCGCATACTTATCGTGGTGGTGGAGACCAAGAATTTGCCCAGAGAAAAAGCGTAGGTTATTTGGGGGTAGATTGGGAAGTAGCCAATGGCCACTATCGTATTAAGCAAATTGTAAAAGGTGCTCCCTGGGATGCCGCAGCACGTTCTCCGCTGGCGATGCCTGGAATGAAGGTAAAAGCGGGTGATTATGTTTTGGCAGTCAATGGCATTCCTTTAGATATCAATAAAGAACCTTATGCCGCTTTCCAAGGATTAGCAGGTACTACAGTAGAGCTTTTAATCAACAGCCAACCAAGCACTCAAGGGGCCAAAACCGTCATTGTAAAAACAATGCGTGGAGAAACGCGTTTGCGCCACTTGGCCTGGATTGAGAAAAACCGCCAAATGGTAGCCAAAGCTACAAATAACGAGGTGGGTTATGTGTATGTACGAAGCACAGGTGTTGACGGGCAAAATGAGTTGGTGCGCCAATTTATGGGACAGTGGCACAAAAAAGGCCTCATCATAGACGAAAGATTCAACAGTGGTGGACAAATTCCAGATCGTTTTATTGAGTTGCTTAACCGCAAGCCTCTAGCATTTTGGGCTATTCGCGACGGAAGAGACAAGACCTTCCAATGGCCTCCAGTAGCGCATTTTGGACCCAAAGCCATGTTGATCAACGGCTGGAGTGGTTCTGGTGGAGATGCTTTCCCTGATTACTTCCGTAAGTCTAAACTTGGACCATTGATTGGTGGCCGTACCTGGGGAGGTTTGATTGGTATCAGTGGTGCTCCTCAATTGATTGACGGTGGGGTTGTAACGGTTCCTTCTTTTAGAATGTACCACCCTGACGGCAAGTGGTTTGAGGAAGGATATGGAGTAGCTCCTGATATAGAAGTGAAAGAAAATCCAGGTGAATTGGCCAAGGGTAAAGATGGTCAGTTGCAAAGAGCCATTGATTATATCAAAAAAGAGCTTAAAACTTATAAGAACAGACCCAAACCTGCTGCTTCTGAAACAAGAAACAAATAAATTATAAAGGTTACTCATTACTGAAACCACCCCACCTGATCATTGATTGGGTAGGGTGGTTTTGTTTTATTCACAGCTTGATATCTCAACCTATGTCTTCATGGGTTGAGCGAGACATTAGCAATAAAAGTTGCCCAAAGGTCAAAGGTCAATGCTGTTTCCTTAATGATTGCTGATCGGGCCAGAGGCCCTCATATAATCCTCACTCACCTCAAGGCAAGCAAGTAGTCAAGTTCCTTCGACTGTGCTCAGGACAGGGCATTTTTTCTTAGGGAAACAGTAGTGGGGCACAGGTTGCAGGTGACGTTTTACTTAAACACTAGCAACGGTGGAAGAGGCAAATGAGTGTTGTGAAATATCATCAAAAGCCCCTCTTAGTCTCCCCA
>DMXI01000554.1 GCA_003483885.1 Microscillaceae bacterium | reverse complement strand
TGCCGAAAAAATATCCAAAGTATTCCGCATTGTATCACTCATTATATTTGTCATTTTTATTGTAGGAGCCTTTGCTGACAATGTCAATACTTTTGTAAAGTGCTCCTACAATAAAAATGACAAATATAATGAGTGATACAATGCGGAATACTTTGGATATTTTTTCGGCAAACTTTGGAAAACGATGGCGGGTAAACATGCCCAAAATGGTTGGAATAATGGTAAGCTCAAGAATGATAATTGCCATTTCCAAAAAGTCAAGCGTCACGGTTTTGCCAGGAACTTCAATCATTTGCGACCAAAACGCAAAATTGAAAGGTGTAGTAAAAGTAGAAAGCAAGGTAGTCACCGTAGTTAAACTCACCGATAGTTCGGCATTGCCTCCTGAATAATGGGAAATAAAGTTAGAAAGCGGGCCACCTGGGCAAGCAGCTACCAGAATCATTCCCAAGGCCAGACTAGGGTGTGGGTTTACAAGCAAGATAAGCCCTACAGTAGAGGCCGGTAGTAAAATTACCTGAGATAGGAGCCCTATCGCTACTGAGCGAGGGTTTACTAAAATTTCGCGGAAGTCTTTGATTTGTAGATTCAGGGCAACTCCATACATAATAAAGCCCAGGCAAAATTTCAAAATGAGAATGTTGTCCTGACTAAAATTGAGTACTGCCTGATCAAGATCAATTGCCAAAAAAAGCATTTGTGGTATACGTAGCGTTATTGTTTAATCTAAGAAGTCGTAAAGTTAAGCAAGATAAACACAATCACTCGAAAAATCGCTCATAATCGATGAATTTAATACATTACGCTATTTTTTATAAGATTAAGCCACTGGTAATGAGTGGTTTAAAGGTAGTGAGGTGTTTTTAGAATGAAAAAAGTTGTGGAATGTTTGGGGAATACAAAAAAGTACGTACCTTTGCAATCCCTTACAACAAAAGGGATACACAATGGACCGGTAGCTTAGCTGAATAGAGCACCAGATTACGGCTCTGGAGGTCGTAGGTTTGAATCCTACCCGGTTCACTAAAATTTAACCCTGATAATGATCGGGGTTTTTTTGTGATCTTTTCTTGAAAAATGGTGGAGATATTTAAAATTTGCTCAACCTATTGAAAACTATCATAAAAGTATTTACCTTTGTTGCTCAACTAAAAAATGGACCGGTAGCTTAGCTGAATAGAGCACCAGATTACGGCTCTGGAGGTCGTAGGTTTGAATCCTACCCGGTTCACTAAAATATAGCCCTGATGATTGTCAGGGCTTTTTTTATGCCCAATCACCAACAAAAAAGCCTCGACTTTTAAGGTCAAGGCTTATCAACGCTGTATTTTCTCTGTAAAAAGATTACTCCGTATTAGTCGTTTCCAACTTTTCGTCTTTTTCTATAAAGTCTTCTACTCCAGTTTTACCAATAATCAGACGATTGCTCTTGTCATAGCTAAAGTAGCTAATAAACCAGTTGATAAATACCACGAGCCGATTACGAAAGCCTACCAAATACATCAAGTGCACAAACATCCAAATCATCCAGGCAAAAAAACCTTGAGTTTTCTGCCCACTGGGCATTTCTACTACCGCCTTGTTGCGGCCAACAGTTGCCATAGAGCCTTTATCAAAATACTTAAAAGGCTTTAGAGGTTTGTTTTGAAGCTTATTCTTGAAGTTTTTGGCCAACAAACGTCCCTGTTGCATGGCAGGGGGAGCCATCATTGGGTGACCTTTGGGAGTATCTTCATCTACCATGGCTGCAATGTCACCTATAGCGTAGATGTTTTCATAGCCTTCTACCTGGTTAAATTTGTCGACCTTCAAACGATTACCTCTTACCATGCTCTCTGCTTTGATTCCATCAATTGGGGCACCTTTTACTCCAGCGGCCCAAAGCAAAGTTTTACTGATCAGTTCCTGGGGTTGATCACCCTGAGTAAATTTTACCCGATAGCCGTCATATGATTTTACCATGGCATTGAGGTGTACCTGGACCCCCATTTTCTCTAAAAATTGCTGAGCCTTTGCACTGGATTTTTCGGACATGGCTCCTAATAAGCGGGGACCTGCCTCTACAAGGTGAATATCCATTTCCATAAGGTTCAATTCGCGGTAATCCTTCGGAAACACGTGTTTTCTGAGTTCGGCCAAGGCTCCGGCTACTTCTACTCCAGTAGGCCCTCCGCCTACAATGACATAGTCCATGTAGCTGTTACGCTTTTCGTAGTCGCTGGTAAGCAGGGCATTCTCAAAGTTTTTAATGATTTTATTACGAAGTTGTATCGAGTCCGAAATCTCTTTCAAAGGCACCGAGTGTTTCTCGATGTCTTTCATTCCGTAATAATTGGTGGTGGCACCAGTAGCAATGACTAAGTGATCGTAGCGAATGCTGCCAATAGAGGTTTCCACCAGGTTATTTTCTGCATCTATATGATTTACCTCTCCCAAACGGAAGTAAAAGTTTTTTTGACGGTTAAATGACTTTCGGAAGGGATACACAATAGAGCCCGTTTCGAGACCAGAAGTAGCCACCTGATAAAGCAGTGGCTGAAAAGTATGGTGATTGTAACGGTCAAACAATATGACCTGAACATCTAATTTGCGCAAGCCTTTTACTAATTCCAACCCTCCAAATCCGCCTCCTACAATTACAATTCTGGGTTTCCCCTGATCTTTGATCAACGTTTGAGTATTTTGATGAGCTTCATCCATAAGCATGCGATTTAATGTGAAGTGTTAGACTCCGGTAGGAGACTGGGGTTTTTATCTATAATAACTCTGGCAGAGGGGGGATAGTTTCACTGAAAATCAGCGTTTTGCCTTTTTGTTAGAATCTTGCATTTTTTTCCTTAAATAGGCATAATATCGGGCGTAAGAATGACAACATCTGCTATGAGGCATTTGCATAATTTTTCGCCCAAAAGCCATTTCGTGGGCTCGGGTTTTTATTTTGTTGTTTTGTTGTTGTTCGCGCCATTTACGTCTTTCTTCTTCCAGGCGTTTGTTTTCTTGCTCGAGATACTTTTTGTTCAGCAATTTAGTAAGATCGGGCTGCCCTCCGTCTACCCAGCAAGTATACCAAAAGTCACCCACCATTTTAATAGATGCCCGCATGCGACGCTCTACCTGTCCCGCCAACATATTGTGAAAAGCTGCCGAAAACTGTTTAGAATAAGTGCGTACATTGGAGCCACTACGTTCCTCGATGGTATATTTCTTATCAGCAGAGAATTTTTTGGTCAATACACGCTCAAACTTCAGTACCGAGTCTAAGGCTTCGTGGGCGTTGATAACTGCTTGCCACGCAGCTTGCTGGGGTTTTTTGATGTATTGAGCCTTGCCTACAAAAAAGTTATAATCGTCTGAAAAAAGCTCTGGTAAACGCGATTCCCAAAAGCCGTGAATGCCTTTCTGATTGGTGAGTTGTCCGTTGTAGTTTTCGGTGGTGTGCAAAGGCACATTAGAGTCAGCAATGTAATGCCCTATTTCGGCCGAAAGGCGTAAAATATTGGCTGCATCCCTACTTTTGAAAGCTCTGGTAAGGCGCATTTTCATGACATACACGTGCCACGGCACAATGCCATAAGCCTGGAGGGTATCTTCAGTATGTTTGGCCACCGCATCTTTCCAACGTCGGGGCATTTTGTATACCGCGCTGTCGTTGTATTGACGGTCGTACACATCTACATCTATAAAATGACGAGGTGCTTCCCCTTTTACGGCATAGCGTCGAGCATCAGGATTGATGGCATTTTCGGTAAGGTATACAATAAAGTTTTTGTAAAAAGTAATCATTTCGGGAGGTAAGGTAAATACCGCCAAACGATTGATGCGTTGATGGGCAAAAAATCCCCAGGCTGGTTTTGGTGCAGGAGTAGGTCTGACAATGAATCCGTGTAACAAGGGCAAGCATACACATAAAATCAGCAATAGGTACTTCTTCATAAGGCTTTACATTGATTGGCCATGAAAGATAGTTGTTTTTGGGTAAACGCAGCGAGCCAGGAGGTGAAATTATGGTTAAGTTTGCCAGGTTTTAATGATGATGCAGTGATAGAATTATTAAGTTAATACTTAACTTTTAGCAGGCTATGGATAAGTTACATAAGTATCCTCTCTGCCTAAGCCACCTTTGCTTAATGTTTTGGATCTTTATGCTTAAAGTACTTTTGATATTAATCAATGCACCTCCGTAAACAAGCGTTTTTTACCCATCGCCATTTTTATGATTTCCCAATAGTTTTGGGCGAGCACCCCTTTTTCATAGAAACCACGTTCTTTGAGCATTCGGTGCATTTTGGGCAAATTATAAGGAGGAACGGTCATCAATAAATGATGTTCGGCGTGGTAGTTTACGTGATTGGGCGCAAATAGGAGTCTTTCCCACCAGGAGGCATAAGTCGTGCGGGTATTACGATGAGCATCTTCAGGATTGGGTACCATGCTATGTTCAGCAATGGAGCGAATACGCAGTGAAAAATTAAAGGTGGTGAACAGGGCAATTGCCCAAACTAAAAATACCCAACCTGCTCCACAAAGCCATAAGATGAACCAAATCATAAAATTGGCAAAGAGTGGTTTCCAATAGTAATAAATTCCAGTGCGGAGCACATTCCACAAACTTCGATTAGTCTGGTCAATTTTTTTGGTTTCTTTACTAGCCGTATACTCTATATATCCAAAGTTGATCAACGCAACTCCTAGTTGGGTTTTAACCCCAGTGAGCCCGGCTAGGTCGCGTACTACTTTGCGAATGAAGCTCATCACTGAAGTAGGGTAGCCATAAGTAAGCGATAGGTCAGGATCTTTGGCAGTTCCGGCATTTACGTGGTGTTTGATATGATAAGGCCTATAGCGTACACAATCGTTGATAATGGGATAACCTCCGAGCCAATTGCCTACCCAAAGGTTCAGCTTGGCTGATTTGAACACTGCGCGGTGAGCCATGTCGTGCATCAAAATCGCACAAGCCAATTGACGACCTCCCAATAGTACGATGGCCAGTGTGATAGTAATAACATGTGGAAATAAGGCTACCAACGCTAATAAAAGGGTAATGCCTCCCCAAATATTGAGCACCATCCACCATCCTTTCCAGTCGTTTTTCTGGGTAAATAATTTAATTTCTTCGGGGGTTAAATAGTCATTTGCATTCATACAGCATAGTGAATTATCAGAAATAATCTGAAGTTTTTGACAACGAAAATACTATTTTTTTGATGGTTTTGTGATTTTTCTTTCACAATCTTGGAGTTTAACCATACAATGGATGGACTTTATGGGGCTTATGACAACTTTCTAATGGCTTGTAGAGTATTAGCTCAAACGCCAAAGGCAAAGCTAAAATATCTAGAAACCTCTGGAGGTAAGTTTTCTTAATTTGCCCTACACTCTTTAACTTGCCTGCTTAATGACATTACAGATGAATGAAGAAAATATAAAGGTTGGTGTCCAGAAGCCCGAAGAAGGACGACGACTCGTGATTGGAGACGTGCATGGATGCCATCGAACTTTAAAAAAATTGATTGAGAAACAACTCCTGCTACAAAGAGAAGATTATTTGTTTTTTCTGGGAGATTTTATTGATCGGGGACCTGACAGTGCCGCCGTATTAGATTATGTATTTGAGCTGGAAGACAAAGGCTTTCAGGTTTTTCCACTTAGGGGTAATCATGAGCAAATGTTTTTGGATGATTATCAGCTAGAAAGCGCGGAGGGGTTGAAAAGAGTATTGATTGAGAACAATACCCAAAATCTATTGAATGAGCATGGCAAAGTAGTGCCAGAATATTGGGATTTCTTTAATTCTTTGCCTTTTTGCTACGAATTAGAAGACTTTTATTTGGTACACGCGGGGTTCAACTTCAAACGACGCAACCCTTTTCAGGATGTACACAGTATGATGTGGGTGCGTAATATGGAAATCCACTGGATGTTGTATGAACAAAACCCTCCACAAGATCCGGCTTTACAAGAAACTTTCGAGAATTTTAAAAAACGTAAAATTGTGTTTGGGCATACGCCTACCAGTATTTATGATATTCGCCACCAGATTGAGCGGGAGCGTCATTTGATTCCACTGGATAACGGCTGTGTGTTTTCACAAATGGGTTCTATCGAGTTGGGGCGACTTTGTGCCCTGGATCTGGATACAATGGAGCTAGTCAGCCAAGAAAATGTGGAAGAGGATTAGTCTTCTTCCACAGTATGGGTCTAGTTATTTTGTTAAAACATTGTCGACGGGTTGGTGGCTTTTTTACCCATCCAGGTTATCCCGAGGCAAATAACACCCAGCAGAATTCCAAAAATCCCCCCATATAACTGAGGTTTGGCCTCAAACGTAATTCCAGCGTATACTACACAACTCAAATACAGGATCATCACGGTAATTCCTTGGATTGGGGGATAGTCTTCCCGACGTTTATGTAGTATTTCGAGGTTGAGTAAACCAAGAATAATAAACGAAATACCCATCATAAAACTCATCATTCCCCAAGTATTCCATAATGATTGGTTTTCGCCCATAATCGGGATAGATTTATTCAACAACGACTTTACCGATGGAGTAGTCAGGTCGGTAAAGTGTACAAAAGTATGTAGACCTCCAATGAGCATGGGAAACAGGCTGCCAATTAAAAAGTAGGAAATGCGAGCGAACTTTTTCATAGTTTTTTTCTTGCAAGAAAAGGGTTGCACTCAGCTTTTTCATTAACCATTGTTAAGAAAAATCCTTTTTCTAATGCGGCTTAGGCTGATGGGGGTAATGCCTAGGTATTGAGCGATCAAATATTGGGGAACTCGCTGCAATAGCTCTGGTTGGTTTTGCAATAGTTGGAGATAGCGTTCTTTGGGAGTTTGGGTAAGCAGGGCAGAGGCTCTTTGGTGGATTTGTTGGAGTTTGAATTGCCCAATATGTTCGCTAAACTGCTGAATGGCTGGTACTTGAGTATAGAGACTTTCCAGGGTTTTAAAAGGCAATTGCAGGATTTCGCAAGGCTCAATGGCTACAGTGGCAGTTTCGGAAGGAGTATTGCTTTGATAGCTCAGGTAGTTGCCCATAAAGTCGCCCTCTACATAAAACTGCTGAATAAACTCTTCTTCGTCTTTGACCCGATATTCCCGAAGAATGCCTTGGTTTACAAAAGCCATATGGTGTGCAACTCGCCCTCTTGCTTCCCAAGTTTCGTTTTTGGCAAGTTGAACCAATTTTACTTGTTGGGCAAACAAATCAAACTCTTGTGGTTTGAAATGTACCACTTTCTTGATGGCTTCTTTGATAAGTTCTAAATTCACAGGTAATAGATTTGGGGTGTTTTACTTTTCCATCAACTCCTCATTTGCTACAAACATCACAAAATAAGGTTTTTTTCTATAAATCCCCTTCTACAAACTCCCTTCTGGCTTTTACCGAAAACAAATATTCTTTGCTATAAAACTGCAACAAATAATCTCGTTGCCCCATTTCGCTATTAATTAATGTATTGGCCAAGTTTGCTAATTCCTTACCTTGGGGTTGTTGTTTTAAAAACTGACTGACGGTGTGCATGTAAAACGCCGTGATGGTCTCGTGATACCCTCGCGAATCGGTATTTTCTCCGCCCTTGGCCACATTAAACTGGCAAATGTTGTCTCGGATCAAATCAGTACCTTTGTCAAGGGGATACCAGCTCAAATACCAAATGGCTACGGTAAGATGGGCTTCGTGGGTAAATGCTGTTTCTTCCAGGCTCAGGTCCAGAAACCCTCTGACCAATGCCTGTGCTTCTTGATTATTTTCGAAGTAGTTGCTCATGATTAATTTTATTGTTCTATTGTTACATTGCTAAATTGTTCCGCCTTCGGCTTATTGTTTCATTGTTCTATTGTTATGCTGCGCTTATTGTTTCGCAATGCGCAACAGAAGTCGCTCTCTCTTTTGCAAATATGATAGTCAATTATGAATTGATGAATTATTCCGCAATGCATCGCAAAACTATAGACTAGATAAACTACGAACTACCAACTCCTAACAACTAACCTCCGTTTCGCGCCATTTTTCACTTTTCATTTTTCACTTAATTCCGCTTCGCGCCCATTTTTCATTTTACGTTTTACATTTTTAATTTAATCCCGCTTCGCGCCATTTTTCACTTTTAGCTTTTCACTTAAAATACCACCCTAGCCCTCCTAAACTCCGATAGAATCGGAACTTAGAGCAGGAGGGAACTCGCTTGACTCGATAAGTTTTCGCTTCGCGCCATTTTTCATTTTTCATTTTTCATTTTACGTTTTACATTTTTCATTTAAAAAGTTTTTCACTCTTTAAGCGCTCCCAGGGCAACCACTGTTTTGGAACGAATAATTCCAGGGATTTTTTTGAGATAATTAACAATGAATTCTTCTAAATGGTCGGTATCCTGTACCAATACCTTGAGCATAAAATCATACTCCCCCGTAATGTGGTAGCATTCCAGCACATGGTCACTCTCCTGCACCGCATTTTTGAAATGATGCAGTGTTTCCCGAAACTCCTCGTGGTAAGCCTTTTGGTCAAAAGTAACCTGGATGTAGGCCATCAGGTTGAGTCCCAGTTTTTTACGATTGAGCTTGATGGTGTATTGGTCAATAATCCCTGCACGATCCAGCTTTTTGAGCCTTTCGGCTGCCGCTGGTACCGATAAATGCACCTTTCCGGCAATTTCAGAAGCAGTCATACGGGCATTTTGCTTTAGCAAAGCAATTATTTTCTTGTCTACCGAATCCATATAATGAGGGCAAATTTAGAGTAATGACTTAAAATATTAATCAGGTATTGCTTAATAAGATAACTTATTAAGTGTAAACTTTGAAAGAATTAATAAAATTAAGTAATGGTTCTCTTGCACTAAACCCTGCAAAAAACATTTAAGGTGTTCAAATGAACTTCATGCCTACAATTGATTCCCCATGATGCGGGTCCTCACTTGTAGTTGATAGGCTCGGCCTATGGGGAGTTCGTGGTCTTCTTCCAGTAGGAGCATATTGCCCTGCAAGGCTTTGATTTTGTTGGTATTGACCAAATAAGATTTGTGAATGCGCTGGAACTGTTGAGGGGGCATTTCAGCAATGATTTCTTTGAGGGTTTTACGGTATACTTTTACTTCGTTGTTGGTCATAAATACCTTAAGGTAGTTGCCCCAAGACTGAAAGTATAAAATATTCGCCAGAGACACCTTATAGATCACTTTGTTATCTTTGATGTACAAGTATTCATCAGGAGCTTGTTCCTTGGGAGTAGCAACAGGGGAGGTTTCTTGAGGGAGATTTACATTAAACTTTTGCTCCAAGGTCAATTGTTTTCTGAGGCGCTCGATGGCTTTTACAAACCGGGCAAAACGAATGGGTTTGTTGAGGTAATCAATCACTTGGTCATAGTCAAACCCCTTGAGGGCGTGCTCGGTGTAGGCTGTGGTAAAAATCACCTTGGGGATTTGGTTTTTGAGGCTTTCGAGCAACTCAAACCCTGTCAAGTTGGGCATTTGAATATCCAACAGCATGGCATCTACCGCGTGCTCACTGAGAAAGTTGAGCGTAGAAATGCCGTCATAACAATTGCCCACCACCTCTACATAATCTATCTGTTGGCAATAGCCCTGGAGCAGTTTGTGGGCCAATAATTCATCATCTACAATTAATAGGCGAATTTTCTTCATAGTGTCAAGGTGAGTTTGAGTGAATAAGTATTGTTGGTATTGGTAATTGATAATTGGTGGCGATTGGGGTACAATAATGTTAATCTTCTTTGGGTGTTTTCTAACCCTACCAAAGTGCTCAAATTGCTTTGGTCGTGTATAATGCTGTTTTCTATGGTAAACAACAGAGTGTTTTGATCTGTTTTCAAGCTCATATGAATAAAGCAGGGATTTACCGGGTGGGTACCATGTTTAAAGGCATTCTCGATAAAAGTAAGCAGAATAAGTGGAGCAATGTGTAGCCCATGGTCTATCTGCTGGAAGTCAGTTCTTAATGAAAGATTATCCTCAAAGCGTATTCTTTCCAGTGCCAGATAAGATTCTATCAATTGCATTTCTTCCTCAAGGGTGACTTGTTTTTGGCGCGAAAACGACAAATGATAACGCATAACCTCTGACAATTCCAAAATCATTTCAATGCCTTTTTGAGGCTCTAATTGACTGATAGAGTAAATATTATTGAGAGTATTGAACAAAAAATGAGGATTGACTTGAGATTTAAGTGCACTTAATTCCATTTCGGCATTTTTGGCTTTGAGCTCTTGTAATTGATACTGGCCTACGATGCCTCGTTTTAAATATTGTAAGCCGATTGCCAGCAGGTGCAAGACTGTGAAATTGATTAACTCTTGCTGAAAGGAGGTTTTGGCAATAGGAGCAAAAATGGGGAGCCACCTTACGAATGTTGCAGTTGCCAAAATAATGAGAATGAGTGAAATGAAGTAATAGAGGTAATGGCGATTTTCAAAGAGTTGTTTTTTTAGATAGAAGTTGGTATAAACAGAAACAGCCGTTGCACAAACAAAAAAGAAGGTCAATGACAATACTTTCCAAAAAGGAGCTTGCTGATTAGATCCATATGCCACAAAGATTAAAGACAACAGCATTGCCAGCCAAATGAGACTATGATATACCCATCTTATTCTAAATACCTTTAACATATTACAAAGCTCAAGAAACTATAGAGTTTAGCCAAATAAATGTGATCAACGCCATTCCTCCCAAGGCCATCTCAGTTTATCACTTGCCTCAAGTAGGAACTCACTTTTTTTCTGAAAAGCCGGTTGGCTAGCCCAAATTTGTGATATCAACTAATAAAAACATTAGAATAATGATGAACAAGAAAACCCATTTGATTTTACACACCATTGCCCGGTATTTTCTGGCAACCGTTTTTTTAATGTATGCTTTTGCTAAGCTTTTAGGAACTCAGTTTTTATCTCAACCTCAAGTTTGGGATAAAACCCTTGGACAACTGAGTGGGTTTGAATTGACTTGGTTTTACTTTGGCTATTCTTATGAGTATGGGATTTTTATTGCCAGTAGCCAGATAATTGCCTCTATATTACTGTTTTTTCGTAAAACCACCCGGGTAGGTATCGTCTTATATTTATCCATCATTCTCAATATTTTGGTCCTAGATTTTGCTTATTCCATTGATGGGGCTAAGGGAATGGCGATTACGCTTACCCTGATAGCTTTATTTGTTTTTTTATCAGAGTTTCAAGCCTTTTACCAGTTTTTTATTCAGCAGCCTGCCTTATTTCAGCAAAAAGATAACCCTCAGTGGCTCAATAAAATGCACGCTTCCAAGTATGTATTCATTCCGCTCATCTCGATTGGGTTGTTTGCTTTCACCTTGATTTTAAAAAATAAGTATCTGGCTAAAAACGAGTTTTTTGGCACTTGGAAAGTAGCCCAATTAGCAGGAAAGTCAGGTTGGGAACGGGTGTATTTTCAGTCGGCCAATACATTTTCTATCAGGAGTGGCCACAATTTGAAAGAGCTTTATTTTGGAAAGTATCAGTTTGACAAAGCCAATCAAACGATTTCGCTAAAAGCCTTTAAAAATGCCAATGAAGAGTCTGATGTGCTCAAAGTGGACGAAAACCAAATGTACGAATTGCTTAACGCCAACTATAAGATAGCTGGAAAAGAGTTGGTGATCGATGGAAAGGGAGTAAAGATAAGAATGGAAAAAGTGCGATAGTAAATGTTTCCTTGGTAATTGGATATTCATGGGGCCAATCACCAAGGATAATGTGTATGGATTAAAGACCTTGATACCATTTCAAGGCTTTTTCTACTTCCGCGAGCGTAATAGGTTGGTTAAAATTGGCTTGCCCGATTTGTTGGAGTAAAGTACATTTGATTTCTCCCCCTTCATTTTTTTTGTCTTGGGTAGTCAATTGAGCCACCGCTGGAATTTCCTCAGAATGAATGGTGAGCCTTGGGTACAGCGCCTGGATGTATTGCACCACCGTCTGTAATGCCTCAGTATTGATAAACCCTTTTTGTTCAGAGAGATAAGTTTCACAAAGCATACCAATGGCAATGGCTTCTCCGTGGAGCAAAGCCCTTTCGGGATCGTTTAAATAATGGCTCTCAATAGCGTGGCCAATGGTATGACCAAAATTCAAAATCTTACGTAAGCCGTATTCCAACGGATCATTTTCTACCACGTCGGCCTTTACTTCTACCGAGTGCTGAATGATGTCGGCCCAGTCAAACCCTGGGTATTGCCCTTGTTGCAAGGCTTGCCACTTATCAGCATCGGCAATGAGGCAGTGTTTGATTACTTCCGCAAAGCCAGAGAGCAATTGCCGAGCAGGTAAGGTTTGCAAAAATGGAGGATAAATATATACCCAGGTAGGGATTTTGAAAGCGCCAATGTGATTCTTAAACTGCTGAAAATCAATACCTAACTTACCACCTACGCTGGCATCTACCTGAGCGAGTAGGGTAGTGGGCATTTGGATAAAATCTAACCCGCGTTTGTAGGTGGTAGCACAAAACCCTCCCATATCGCCAATGACCCCACCGCCAACATTGATCACCAATGACTTGCGATCCATTTGGTAATCAGTCATTTGTTGCCAAATATGGCTACAAGTTTCAAGTGTTTTGTGTTGTTCGCCGCTTGTAATTTCAATCAGCAAATGTTGAGCAGGTAACAAAGGCTTTATCAAAGGATAGCAGTGCTGAAGAGTGTTTTCATCTACAATAACCGCTATTTTGGTGTAGTTGTTTTCTTGTAAAAATTCCTCAAATGCCTCTAGGCTTTGGGCAATATGAACGTGTTGTTGGGTAAGTGTCTCGCTCATTATGAAGGGGTTAGATATACTCTTGTATTAATTATCTTGATTATTGATTGCGTTGAGTTGTTCAATAGTATCTACCGTGAACCAGTTTTTAGGGTAGCTATCTGAGCAATATAATTGTTGTTGGGCAATGAGTTGTTGCCATACCAGATAAAAATCGTCTACCTTATCGGTCATTTGGTTGATTTTATAAGGGTTGAGCATTTGAATTCCTGAACAATAAGTAGCAGCTTTTTTATTGCGATTCAACTCAAACACACAGTTATTCTTATGGTGAATGTAGTCCCCCTCGAGTCCATTGATAGGTAACACTGGTACCACCATACAAGCAGGTGCATTGTATTTGTTGTATTCGCTGGCTAACAGGTCAAAATCGAGTTCCGTAATATTGTCGGCGGTGAGTACAAAAATAGGCTCATTCAAATGCGCAAGCGCCGTGTTGTATATCCACCAGGCATTGCCTTTGCCTTCGGTATTAAACACCGAGTTTACCCCAAGCTCTATTACGTGCTGAGCCAGTACTGCTCCTTTGTAACCTACCGTAATGTGTAAATAATCTATAGCAGGTTTTACCTTTTTGATTCCTTCAGCTATGAGCGTAGAACCTTTGTAAGGTGCCATAGGTTTGGGAATTACATTGGTTAAAGGTAGCATACGGGTGCCACGGCCAGCGGCCATAATCAAGGCGTGTTTTATATTGCTCATTTGAAATCAATTTAAGCGGTTATTTTGGTTGAAGTTGTGCTATAAATTAAACACTGTTAAGTTTTCTGCCAGAAAAATGTTTGCCTATTCCTTGTACCTGACAGGTTTTCAAAACC
>DMXI01000491.1 GCA_003483885.1 Microscillaceae bacterium | reverse complement strand
TCAATGATAAAAAAGCAGATGGCGTAGAAGTATCAATGGTGAGTATATCAGCGGCTAAAGAAGCACTCAAAGTTTGTGCATCCCATCCCAATAAGTTGGTGCTATAGCCACTATACAATACCCCAAGTGTAGCTTTAAAGTCATTGGTGAAATTGGCTCCCATCTCCGAAGGAATGGTTGCGTTGAACGCATCTTTGCGGGCATCATTGCCATAGAGAAATGTAGTGGCAATGGCTGGACGGCCCATATGGTCTTTTTGAGTGTAGGTGATTGTTTCAGGAGTAGGGTCATTGTCCTTGGTACATTGTACCATCAAAGCACTGACCATAACAAGTGCTAATATTAAACCTTTTCTTTTCATAATTTAATGTCTTGTAAGTGAGAGATAGTGGATCAATTAATTTTTTTGATTGGTAGTTACCCAAGTGTTCAAAGCAGTACCCCCTAAGGTAGATTTGGGAACTTCTACTACTACCGAAAGTACATTGGTACCAGCAAAGGCATCACTCCCAGGGCTATTGAAACCACGTTGGGGGCCTTGCCCTCCGCCAGCAGCTTGCACCAGTGAATCTGCGATTTGAGTAAAACGAGTGAAATCCATAAAGAAAGGATCGTCACGTACCCCAGCAAAAGCTTTCATTCCGTTGGCAGTACCCGTTTGGTTGATATCAGCTGTAAGGCTAGGACCTTGAGCATTGACCAAAGTACTTGACAAACCTGTTTGAGTTGGTTTTACCGGCCCATAAACCTGAAGTTTTCCACCGACGAAAGTACATTGAATCACCAAGTCTTCTACCAAATCTCCATTGTTGTCAATGTTGAACTCGACCATCGCATTTTCGTCAAATGAAGGGGCATTTCCTGGAGTAAGAAATCCTAACAAGTTACAGACAAACACCATGTTGTTTGGGTCAGCCGGGCTTTCAAACGCGTAGTAGTCCGTAATGTCAGCTTGAGTGCTTTTCACTGCTGGAGCTTCGATGTGGTCAGCAGCGAATACCCAGGCCGCAACAGCGATAAGCGCTACAAAAGTGAGTGTGGATAAAATCCTTTTTTTCATAATTAGACAGATTAATTTTTGAGTAATTTAAAATTCAAGCTACTTACGAGGAAGGTATGAAAACTGGATTTTTTATGAGGCGAATTATTTGGATAATAAGCGAGGTTTTATTGAGTTTTTAATATGTTATGTATTGACTTTCAGTTAGATGTGTGTTTATAAAAAATGTTTAAAAAAAGTGATTTTTTCTTAAAAAACTTAGCAATAATTTAAAGTAAGGGCATAGAGATCGTTTGTGAAAAAGATTAAACACTTAATTAGAAAATAAGTGGGGATTTTGGTGTTATTGGAATAGTACAATTTTTGGCTTGCTAATAAAGCCATTGTATTGCTTGCATTAGCAAGTTTTTTGATAAGATAATAGGTCGCTTATTTTTATGTTTTCATCAGAAAAATGAAGCGTAATTGTTGAATATTCTTTAATCTAGCACATTAAGAAGTGCTTGCATTTCAATCCTATTAGCACAATCAAAATGACCTTGGGGGCATTGCTTATGGCCATGTAATCCACAAGGGCGGCAATCCAGGTCTTTTACTTGCACAATGGTCGAATTTTCGGACAAAGGGCCATACCCAAAAGCAGGAGTAGTAGAGCAATAAATGGTGCATACTGGAGCGTTCATCGAGGAGGCTAAATGCATAGGAGCTGAATCGTTTACATAATTCATTTGGGCGTTTTTCATCAAGGCTGCCGATTCTAATAAAGAAAGCTTGCCGGCCAAATTCTGAATTTTTGGATAACCAGATTGCTCAATAATTTGGTTACAAGCTGCTTTATCTCCCGGAGCACCTAATAGATATACTTGAGGAGATTCTTTGTATTGTTGATCGATCGCTTTCAATAACTCGATCCAACGGGTTTGTAAAAATTGTTTGGTAAACCATACCGAAGTAGGCGCCATACACAAATAAGGGGTATTTTGTTGGTAAGGAGCTATCTTCTCAAACTGTGTGGAGGAGGGGTAAAGCTTAGGACGATTTCGTTGATTATCTGTCAAATGAGCGATTAAGCCTAATACCCGATCTACTTCGTGAATATCATCTCCATAGGCATAATCTACCTTTTTGGAAAATAAGAAAGCCAGTGGGTTTTTTTTGAACCCAATGCGTTGAGGAGCTCGCGAAAGCGCAGTCATCAAACCTGTGGCAAAAAAGCGTTGCATATTCACTACTACATCGTAGCGATTGTGACGAATACGACGAATCATTCTGAGGAGATTTTTCTTTTTTTGCTGTTGCTTATCCCAAACCAATACCTCATTTAACAAAGGATGATTTTCCAACAAATCTTCGTTGCCTTTCCGTACCAAAAAATCAATTTTGGCTTTGGGGTAGTATTGGTGCACCTTCTCAATGGTTGCCGTTCCCAAAATTACATCTCCAATAAAAGCCGTTTGTATCAATAATATTTTTTGCACTTTCACAGAATATCTCCAATTTTAAA
>DMXI01000550.1 GCA_003483885.1 Microscillaceae bacterium | reverse complement strand
TAAGAGGGGCTTTTGATAGTATTTCAAAACACCCATTTTTATTACAGAACTCAAAAAGTTATATTATATAATAATCTAAGCTTCTGTCAATTTTTGAAACCCCAAAAGGCTACAAAAACAAGGGGAGTTTTTTAAAAATTTTGAACACCCTACCTCTCAGGTCTGGAGTATACCTATCAAGCAGCCAGTCCTGGTGCACTGGTTTGCTTCGCCGCAAAGTATGCCTGGGTAAACTTGATAAACTCTAACAAATGTTGGTTGGTGGTGTGACTGTTCCAGGCCAAGTCAATTGGCAAAACTACTGGTTTGGTACGGATAATTCTTTTGAACAATACCTTGCCTCTAAACATTTTCTCGAGACTTGACGGAGCAAATGTGACACCCAATCCCTGAGAAACCATTGCAATGCGGGCATGAGCCGGAGTGAGTTCCGTCGTAATATTGGGGCGAAAACGACCTGCTTCGTAACACTCATACAAAAACAAGTCATAGAGCGTTGGAGATAGTTCTCGCGAAAAGAAAATAATACGTTCGTTTTTTAAATCCTGATGTGAGACCTCTTCTTGCTTAGCCAACGGATGATCGATAGGAATCACCAACTGAATATCTTCGGCGGCCACTCTATGTCGGCTCACGCCTTTGGTTTGAGGAAGTACATTATGCAAAAAAGCTGCGTCCAATTCATTGTTTTCCATTTTACGCTGAATTTCAGCCGTGTCATACAGCTCTTTCATATCTATCTGAATATGAGGATGTGATTTACGAAAGTTTGCCAGCAAATCAGGCAAAAACATTATCAGTGCCGGAAACACAAAACTAATATTCAGTTGAGTCATTGATACTTTGTTCGCAGACTTTACTTTGTCAGCTACCCCTTGCACTTGCTTAGACAAAGCCAATGCTTTTTCGTAAAATAAGTGTCCCTCCTTCGTCAATCTTACCGAATGAGTATCTCTATAAAAGAGTTTGGTCTTGAGTTCGTCTTCCAGTGCCTTGATATGACGACTAAGAGGGGGTTGAGAAATGTGTAATCTTTGAGCAGCCCGACTAAAGTTCAATTCTTCGGCAAGGGCCAAAAAATATTCTATATGTTTTAGTTCCATAGGTTAGTGTTGGTAAACACCAAGAGTATTGTCTTTATGTGATCCTGAAAACCTAAACAATGAAGTCGTCTCGACTTTTAGTGTGAAAGTGAAAGATCTCGCTTTTGAATTCTAACAAAGTCATTTTTTGCAGGCATAGCCCAAGCTATGGCGAACAAAAATGACAAGGTTAGAGAGCAAAATGGTGATTTTGTAACTCATAAAAAAAGTCGAGATGACTTCAATGATAAATAGATACTCTTAGTTCTTTAAATGAAAAAAATAACGTTAGCTTAATGAATTGAATCATTTGTAATGTCTCAAAATACTTTATCAAGTTTTTGACTATACAGCACAGTTTTAACTTTCAGGGTTGCACGCTGAGGAGAGATGAGTTCTGATCATTCATTTTTTTGAGAGCGGATAAACTCCCCAAAAGAAAATGTAAATTGTTGTTTTATACTTTTGCTTACTTTCATGTAAATGGGTTTACTTATAGGGTATTTTCTACATTACAAATTTAAAAACCTCTTTTGGAAAGCGGAAATTTGATAGGGGGACAAATGGGGGACAAAAAACCAAATAGAAAACAACTAACTCATAATCAAGTAATTATGCCTACAAGCTACACTTTAGGCCGCAGGCATTGCCCTTAAAGTATAGTTTGTTTATTGGCTGCCTGCTCCTCAAAATAATCTTTAAATAGATGAATTGTCTTCATTTTGGTAGGTTTAGGTATCCATCCCATCACAATTCTGGTATAGGTTCTAATCTTCTCTTCCATACGGGTATACGTGAGATTAGCGATGTCTAATCGGGCAAGACTGATACAGTCCAATGCCACTCCCAAATTGGCTGAAGCCAATGCTAGGCGCATTTGGTGGGGATTAATAAAATATTCAACCTCTGGTTCAAATCCCAACATTTTGCAATAGTTGAAAAACAAATCCAACATCCAAGGATTGGCTTCGCGAGGGGGTAAGATATACTTCAGGTGAGGCAAGTCCTGTTCAGAGATTTCTTCTAATTTGGCAAAGGGAGAATCTAACGACTGAAATGCTACAATTTCGTCTTCCTGCACCATCATTACCTCTACACCTTGTGGGGTGTAGGTTTCATTAAAGAAAGCCACATCAATCACTCCCTCCTTCAAGTCTGATACAATTTTGGTATTGTCTTGATAATTCTTGAAATGGATTTTTAGCTCGGGTAATGTCTCTTTTATATGTGATATAAGCTCAGGTAGGAAAGTAACCATTGATAATGGTAAAAAGCCTACTGTGATGTTTTCTTCAAATTCAAATGGATCGTTGGTGATTTTGAGAATCTGTTCTGCCTCTGCCAAAAACACCACCCCTGCTGGAGTCAGCGCAATTTGTTTTTTGGTGCGGGCAAACAATTCTGCATCCATTTCTTCTTCTAATTGTTTGATGTACTTACTAATGCTTGACTGTGACAAGCCCAAGTCTTGAGAAGCTTTACTAAAGCTCATGTGTTCGGCTACTGTCACGAAAACTTTGAGTTGTTTGATTTCCATTATCTGGCAAAAAAGATGTTTTATTGTTGATCAAAATAGTCTATAAAATATTGGATTGCAGACATTTTGGAATTGTTGGTCTTCCAACCCATAAAAATGCGCGCCTTGTTTCGAAAAGCGGCTTTGATAGGAGTAAAGATTACATTTGGCGTATTGAGCTGTTGCAAACTTTCGCTGTCAAACATTACCCCTAAGCCATTAGATACCAATGCCAAGCGAGCTTGATGGGGGTTAATATAAAAAGCAATGTCTGGCTCAAATCCCATTACTTTGCAGGTAGCCAAAAACGCATCAATCAAGAAAGGGTTCACCTCTCGGGGTGGAAAGATATACCGCATATCACGAATGTGTTCTGGCCCTATTTCTTTCACCTTGGCATAGTGGTAGTTGACAGGTTGAATAAGCATGATGTCATCTTCGTGCACCAAAACACTGTCTATTTCTTCTTGAGGATAGGTTTGATAATAAAATGCAACATCTATTTCTTCATTTTTTAGTTTTTTCAGTAATAACTCATTGTCGTAATAGGTATCAATGGTCAGCTCAAGATCAAGGTGTTGCTCTTTCATGGCATTGATAAATGAGGGTAAAAAAGTGAGGATAGATAAAGGCACAAAACCGATTTTAATCGATGACTTTATTTGTGTATTTTGAATAATCAAGCGCGCCTTTTCGGAGGTATTGAGGATTTTACGAGCTTCTTCTAAAAATACTTTGCCCTCTATGGTCAAGTTGAGTTGGTTTTGGTGGCGGGTAAAAAAAGATACCTCAAGTTCTTCTTCCAACGCCTTGACATATTTGCTGGCAGTAGATTGCGACATAGATAAGGCAGTTGCTGCTTTGCTAAAGCTGAGATGTTCAGCAACCGAGATAAAAATAGTAAGCTGTTTTAATTCCATAATTATACAGCAAGGTTCACGAGTTTTGAGTTTGTTAGTGATTACTTGAATTCAGGGTATAATTTAGGAAAAAAAACCTTAGATCAACCCTGACATATTCTGGAAAAACATAAGCCTATTTCAGAATAACATAAATAAACTGAGGATTTCCACTAAATTACGTGGTCATAAAATAACGTTTTTTTGATCGTAAAATTTTGCGGAAGGTTTTCATCAGATCATTGCTAACAACATCTAAGTTGCTATGTTAAATGTGAGCGTTATGAGCTTGTCAGCACCTGAATTTGGGTTTCATAATAAGGTTTGCGTGCAGGAAATGATTCGGCAAGCACTTGAAACATTTCTATAGTTTCTTCTATCCTTCCCTGGTTAAACAACCACACTGCTATTTCTTCTGATATTTCTCCCTTCAGGTATTGCTGTTGTAAGGTTAGTTCTTTGAGCTTTTGCTCGTCTTTTAATTGTTCTCTTTCTGGGCGAGCTTCTTTTAATGCTGAAAAAATCGCTTCAAGTTCTTCTGAGCTTCCACCACTACTAAAGGTAAACTCTTGTTCTGGATGGGTTTGTATCAAGTTTTTTGCGACGTTTATTTCAAATTTACTAAAGCCCAGCCTTTTCATCTCTTGTAATGACTTTGCCGATAACGCGCCATTTTCATCTTTGAAAACCTTTACTTCTAAAGGTTGTTTCGGCTTTACAAAAAATCGCTTGATCCGTTCGTAAAACCACATAATTAAGCTTAATAGTAAGATGATGGGGGTAGTAATAATAAGGAATAGAATGGCAAATATAAGTTTGATCAATTTCATAATTTGTAGGATTAGTTCTATAAATTATACGGTTTGATCAAATGTAGGTTTAGGATACCAAACCACGCAAGTTTACCCCTTCCCCATTTCTTTCAGCAATTCGTCCAGCAATTTTTTCTCCTTAGAGAGGTTTTCTCGCCATTTGAAATCAAAATCGGAGATAAAGCGATTTCCCTTGAGATATTCCGAATATTTTGCGTACACCTGATCACCTGGCAATATTTTGATGTAATTTATTCGTTGTTTGGATGTCATTTGCACGATGATTTCCTCTTGGTTAAGCAAATCTTTGGCTTTGAACACTCCCCCGCCCAAACTATGGATCATCTCACATTTTCTTAGGTCTCTAAAAATAGGCTTTGACATGAGGTATATTCTATTGATCGGATGGTTCTGACTTTAAATCTATGGTTTTTTGCAGGAGCAATAGTCTCTCGGGTGGTGTGCTCACAAGCATTCGTTGCATAAAGAACAGCAACTTTTCTGTATCTACCTTGAGACTTTCTGTATTTATACCTACTTGTCCAAAGCCCATCTCGATCGCTTTACTCCCCCCCCAATATTGTTTATATAGCCATCCCTTTGGTACTGACGGCTCAAAATAAGCTTTCAAGTGCAAACAAATATAAGGACTCATTTCAGTAATATAAATGCCACTGATGGTATGCCACTCAAAGAACTTTTGATAATGCCAACGATAATAAACTCCCTTTTCATTGATAATCAGATAAGGTTTATTATCCAATAGGCTCCAAATAACTACTGGGTATATTACTCCTAAAAAAATAAGCAATAACCATCCTATAGTGTTGCCAGAATCTCCTATCACTATAAACAAACTCATCAGTAAAAAAATGGTCAAGTAAAATAGTAGGTCTATCTTTTTCGCACTATATATTTTGATCTCTTCCTGCATCTTACAACTTAGGTTCTAACCATAAAAATCCAGCACTGAGCAAAAATAGCAGGAAAAAATACCACAAGGGAATGGGGTCGCGATATATCACCGCAGTTTTAGTATTTGTTTCAGTCGCTAACTTAGGTTGTTGGTTAGCCCATTGACGATTGGCTTTGATTCGTTGAGTCGTTCGTCGGGTTTCCCAGGCCTTTTCGCTATACACATAAAAATAAGTGCCACTGGCGGTGGTATCTCCTTTGATGTCTAACAAATTCCATCCTGAATGCCAGGGCCAGAAACTTCCTGTCCATTTTTGAGGGAAATTGAGTTTATTTTGCAGGTAAAACTCCACCTCTTTATTTGGATAGATAATTTCTCCAATAGGTTTTTCTAAGTTGGTAGTTAAGGTTACCTGACACTTTTCATGCTTTATCGGGATTAAGGTCTCTACCTGCCAAGAGTGTTGAAGTTGTTGTTTTTTGGCCAACTGATTCAGGATATGTGACCAATACGCCGTATACAATTGAGGTTCACCTTCCAGCAACATTTGGTAAGACTCTTCTATAAGACTTACGCCAACACCTCCTAATCCTTTCAGGTTATAACCTACCAAGGTTTGTCCTTGGGTGTTGCGTACCAAGGCTAAAGTACCCAACCGTGCTTGTAAGGTATAAGGTAATTGATTGAGTTCAAACTCGCCTTTGCTTCCAAAACTAGGCCCGCTCAGACGAGTTTTGGTGGCTTGGGTTCCTACCAGTGGGAAGCTTGTCAGGGTAGCAGGTACTGCCCCAGTTTCGTCTATTTGGATGAGCACTCCCAACCCTTCGGTTTGAATGGCTTTTTTTAAGTTGTTCAATGCCCCTCCTCCCAAAGATTGGGCGTATTCAGCATCTATAATCAATAAATCGGTTTGCTGTAACAGCGACGAATTAAGCTGAAAAGTGATGGGCCGTTGATTCACAAACTCGTCTTTGACTTTGTTTTTAGAAATAATCGAGCGCACCGCCACCGAATGGCCTTCTTCTCCCAGCCAATTTTTGAGGTATTTGGTTTCAAACCTTGGAAAATTATTGATGATTACCACTTTAAGCTTACGTCTGGGCTGCACAATCACTGGAACAGGCTCGGTACTCAAAGTATCTCCTTGCTCAGTTTTGGCAATGAGTTGGTATATATACTTCCCTGCCTCTTTGGGTTTGTCTACCAGCGTAAAAGCCTCGTTTTTGTTGCTGACCAAAGTTGAGTCTACTACTCCACCAGGGCTGGCCAATAACAAGGTGATTTTCTGCTTACCTGGATTTTGATAAGTTCCTTTGACAGTCAACGCTTCTTGTACTTGCAAAGTCTTGCGATGGGTGGCTTGCCGAAACCCATTGGGGGCTTTATTCAAATAAAAACGGGTTGGCAGGTCTTTCAGCAAAGGTAGTTCGTCGGCTTGTATACCATTACCTACTATGTGTAGTTGGTTAAACCTTTGTTGCTGGCGTAAAATCATTCCCAAGTCCCCAGCCATCAATGGATCCAATGACTTTTGGGTAGCCGATTTTTTAGCGCTTGCCTCTTGATAATTATAGACAAACACACTGTCTTTGGTAGCCTGTAAGCTATCTATCACGGCTGGGTCGTAGTTTTGGGTAAGTACAATGGCCGTATAAGCTTTGCGTTCTTTTTGCAGGGCTGGTTTTAGTCCCAGCATTGCCAAAGCAAATACCAGCAAGCCACTACAAAACAAGCGGGCAATTCTGTTTTTTTGATTAGATCTTCTCCAGGCTTGTATCCATAAAAAAAGCAATAAACCTAATGAAATGCCTACAACCCACCAAAACTCAGTGTCTTGCAGTTGCCATCCTATGTTCCACCAACTTTTTGCCATAATCTTCTTTCTTAGGTTTTTCTTTCTTGGGGTCTTATTGCTTATTGTCCTATTTTTTGGAGATAAAGCTCTAACAAACGGTTTTTGGCTTGAGCACGTGAGCTTGGTTGGGGCCTATCTTGTGGCAAGGCCTGCCAAAGCGTTTTGATCAAATACGTGAGTACCTCGGGCAGATCCTGGGCCAATACTTTGCCTTGCGAAAGCTGCTGTATGGTTTGTAAGCCCGTCAGAAATTGTCCAGGGCGGTCAATCGCAATTTCGGCCAGCTCGCTTCCTGCGGCTCTTAACAAACGACGTTGGTTTTTGGTCAATGTCAATACAGGCTTTTTAGGGTTCAATTCTGCCCTTATACCTTCCAGTACAGGCAAAATTTCCCGAATATTGGGATACTTGATCGTAACCTCTGCTGAACGACTTTTGTAAGGATTTTGCACCTCTTCCAGCTCACCTTTGAGTCGTTTTTCTTTTTCTTTGATGGGAGGTGGTTCAAAACCGATGCGTTCTACATACACCCGTGACTTTTGTTGAATTTGTTTGATGAGTTTCAGGGCTTTGTACTGGAACGGTAATGATTCTTTGGGGCGATTGGTACGCAACCTTAGCTCCGACTCCCACATATTGCGCAATGCCTGACGGAGTTGTTTTTTGAGTACTTCATCAAAAAAGGTAGCCTCTTCCATGATGTCGTGGATGTGTTGCACATCTTCAGGCACATAGTCCATGGGGTTGTTCGAAGGAGCCGCTGATTTAGGCTTATGATTGTGGTCTTTTTCGTTACGTCTCAAAATACCAAACGAAGATATCTTCAACTTCCACTTCTTATGCCCATAGTCATGGTCTCCGTGACCATCTCCCTCGTAATGCACCTCAGTGACCATTTTTCCGGTCTTTATATCTCGATAGCGTACAGTATCTCTTTTGGGTTCTTTCTTATTGTCATCTTTATTGGGGTCTTTTTTGCCATGATCATGTCCGTGGTGGTCATGCCCCGAATGTCCCCCGCTTCCCATACTTACCTCATACTCTTCGCCCAAAAACTTACCATAACGCAAACGCAAAATCTTTTGATCTACACCAATGCCGTTACTCTTGAAATGAAAACTATCCAAAGGCATAACACTACGCCTTTTGAGGAGTTTTTCGGTATCAATGATCAATTGTCGTTGGCTGCGAAAATAATCGGGAAGTTTTTTAATACCTGTACCCAACGAAATAGACAATTGCTCAGAAGTAGTATCCTGAATAGCCACGAAGTATACTTCGGTACGTCCTTTTTGACGTCGTGGCGTTTTGTTGTCAATGGCTTCTACAAAAAAGTACAACTCATCGCCAGGTGCCATGCCCAGTTTCTGCAAGTTGAGTGTTTTTTGCAATTGGTAATTGCGCCGACCGGGTACAAAATTGCCAAACCGAAGCTTTTGTTCTCTAAACTTTACCGATTCTCCTTGTCCTTTGCTTACTGTGGCCACAATGTAGGCATCGGTTATGCGATAGTCGTCAACAATGCGGGTTTTAAAGCTGATATCGATACTAGGACGATACAAAAATGTCTCATTTTCGTTGATTCCAGTAATGGTGAGTTTGGGGCGAGCATCGCGTATGGGTTCCAACGCAAAAAAGTCGCTTGTTTTCCAGGTATTTGGGGTAGATGCGGGCTTAAAAACGATTTGATAGAAACCCTTTTCTTTTAATAACCACTGGGCGATGTAGCCTGCTTTGGCGTTTGGCTGTAAGCGAAGCGAATCTCCATCATTTAATACCACAAAAGCTTCTTTTACTGCTCCTTTAAATTTTACCTGCCAATGAATCTGGCTATTTTCGGGCGCTTTAAGGTTTAAATCGGAGGCTATCTGAGTACCCAAACCTGTATAAGCAGGGGGATGAATCGTAGCCGTTACTTTTTGGATCTCAGCTGGAATACTTTTGGGCAAAGGGGTAGTCGCGAGTTTGGAGGGCACTTGTTTTGAATCCTTGTCTACGGCCAAGGTGTTTGATGTTATATGGATACTAAATAAAGCAAATGCTAACCCTAAACCTATCAATAAAGCGATGGCTGATTTTGTCAACTGGTGAGGAATTTTTACTTGAGAAGCTACAGCTTGCAACTGATCATTTACCTTGTTTTGCTGCATTTTGGCTACCAAAGTCAAATCTTGTCTTGGGGTGAGCACCAATTCAGTACTATTCTCGAGAGCTGGATAGTTACGATTCAGAAACTGAGCCACATCTCGTAGTTGAATCTTTCGCACCCCCAACCGCTCCAAGGCTATGCCAAAGATCAATAAGCTAAATAAACTACCTAAAATCACCAATAAGATATTTCCTGGGTCAAAAACTAGCTTGAGTAAAGCCATTGTGAGTACCCCAGTTCCTACCGACCACAACAGCAACTCAAGCACCTTAAGCCATTGCCATTTTTGGCGAATTTTGGTCAATATTTTAACTGCTTCAGTATTTTTCATGGTTTTATACTTTTAATCTATTCGCCTGAATCAACCGCTCTACTACAATGCCTATGACTAGTGCCAACCACCATAACAAATGGTAACTTTGCGTTTCGCTTTCGCCTTCATTTTGATTAACGATTTGGTTGTCTGTTTCTAATTTCTTTTGGGGAGAAACCTGCCCCAACGATATTTGACGTTGATCAAACTTTGATAAACGTTCTTGAGCGTTTGGATTAGCAAATAACAACTGCGTAAGTTCTTCTAAAAAAGTAACCTTCAATACATTCGCATTTATTTCCGGATTCACTCTTTGTTGTAAATAGTACACATTGGGCTTGGCCTCATCGGGTGCAAACCATTGGTTGGAGGGGCGAAGTTGCTGCACTATCCGTTGGTTACTTATGTTTGGTTTGGCCTTCGTTCCTTTAGAAGCTTTACCTAAAAAAATAGCCCAGTCTAATCGTTCCTGGTTTTGGTTTCTCGAGGCCAATTTATCCCAAGCCACCGTCTGTGCCTCTACCTTGGTTTGCATATATTCTCCCACGGTTTCGAGCGCAGCTTTTAGGTATTGCTGATCCAAATTATAAGCCTGGTCATAAACAATCAGTACCCGCTTTGGAGTAGGCACCCGAATTTGAATCCCTTCATTGGGTACTTGAGCAAAATGCACCTGCGCATCTTTTACAATAACCGAAGGCAAGTCTTTGATTTTGGTATTGGCTTGTCGGCCTATTTTTTCTTGGATCACTTGAGTACCACTTTCATCACTCATACCAATACTTAGTAGTAGGCTATCTTTGGGCAATTGCAAGGCATCTAGCAAAAATACCTGCTTACGTTGCTGAGGCAAGTTGATCCACTCTACCTCCAGCCCCAAGTTGGGCCTTGTTCCTTGAAACCGTTGTTGGTTGTTTTGGGCGAATATGATGACTTTTTTTGGGGCATCTACTCGGGTATCTAATTCTCTGAGATAAGACCAGTAGTTCAAAGAAGTGAACACTTTTGGGTCTGAAGATGTTTGTAAAGCTGCTTTTTCTTTTGGAGGGAATGTTTCCTGACTCAGTTCTTTTGGGGACACCAAAGGCATACTTGGCTCCAGTAAATGCAAAGAAGCTCCTGCCTTTACCAATTCATCTACTTGCGGTCTTACTCGGGCATCTTTTAATAAAGCTTTTTCGGTCAATACCCAGGTTTTGGCCATCTTACGGGCATCAGCGGGTTGTTTTTGCACCAAGTCAAGTAAAATTAACACCGCCAATAGCACCACCAACGTGCGTATCACAAACAAGAATACCTCATTGAATTGCAAGCTGCTAAAACGGGTGTTTTCGGAAGCTATTAACCATTGGGTACTCCCTACCTTCACCGTTTTGCCTGCCTTACGGCTCCACAAGTGAATGGCCAACGGCACCAACAGGCCCAAAAGTGCCCAGAGATATGTAGGGTTTTGTATGGTCATAATTTAGTTAGTAGTTTTTTAGTTGGTAGTTGGTAGTTCGTGGATTTATAAACTTTTATCAATCACTACTAACTATAAACTCCCAACTACGAACTATAATCGTTGCCTCCGCTTCAAAAAATCACCCAAGGCTTTGTCCAATGGATCACTCATCGAGAATAAGTTGTAGCTTACCTCCAAATCCAGCATTTTTTGCTCAATCTGGTGTAGGTGCTGTTGCAAATTCTCCTGATATTGTTTGCGCACTTTTTGACTATCTACCTGCACCCGTTGCCCGGTTTCTAAATCTTCCAAGGTAACGGTTCCTTTATAATTCAAATCCAGCTCGTTTTGCCCTAATAAATGGAAAAACAATACCTCGTTTTTCAGGGCGCTGAGTTGTTCTAGGGTTTCATAAATCTCACCTGAGTGCTCGTACATATCGCTGATAAACACGATCATTTCTTTGTTACCCCCTTGGTTATGATACAACAGAGGGTGATTGTGAATTGTTGGAAACCCACCACCAGGGGTAATTTGTAATAACTCAAACACCAAGCGATGCAAATGTTGCCGATGCTGTCGTGGCGAGAGTTGCACAATTTGGCTTTCATTTACTGCATACAAAGCAATCGCATCACCTTGTTCCAGTGCCAGGTGCCCCAAGGTAGTGGCCATCAGGCGTGCTAACTCTATTTTTTTTATTTTATGATGGTCTTCGTGCAGCATAGAGGCACTGGCATCTATCACAAACTTGACCGTAATGTTGGTTTCTATCTCCGATTCTTTGACAAAATACCGCCCCGAACGGGCATACATTTTCCAATCCAAGAGCCGCAAATCATCGCCAGGTTGATAGCTGCGATATTGCCGAAATACCTGCCCCTGCCCAGTACGGATGCTTTGGTTTTGCCCCAACAAGTAACCACCAATAATCATTTTACTAAGCAAAATGAGTCCATCTACCGAATTGAGCAATTCAGGGCTTAAGAGTTCTTCGTAAGTTTGTTGGGTAGATTTTTTCATTGTCTATTCCAATTTACTTTTGGGCAAACCTATTTGCTTTAGCAGCTCCGCCGTGGCCTGATCGGAGGTAATTCCTTGAGCTTCAGCCTTGAAATTCATCAAAATACGATGACGCAATACTGGGTAAGCTATTGCTTTGATATCTTCTTGGGTCACAGCAAACCTCCCTTGCAGCAAAGCACGCGCTTTGGCAGTGAGGATCATTGCTTGCCCAGCACGAGGCCCAGCTCCCCAACGTACCCATTCTTTGATATAGTTTACCGAAGTACTATCGGGTCGGGTAGCCCGTACAATCAAGTTTACAAAAGCTACCAGGTTTCGCTCAATGGTTACTTCTCTTACCAGTTCCTGCACCTTCCTAATCTCTTCGCCAGTCATGACGGGTTGTATCTTCACTTTTTTGGTACCTGTGGTCTCCGTCAAAATTCCCAGTTCGTCTTGTTCGGTAGGGTAGCCAATTTGGATAAATAACAAGAAACGGTCGAGTTGGGCTTCGGGCAGTGGAAAGGTGCCTGCTTGTTCGATGGGGTTTTGAGTAGCCAAAATAAAAAATGGTCGGTCCAACTCGTAGGTTTTGCCTCCATAGGTTACTTCAAACTCTTGCATGGCTTCCAATAAAGCTGATTGAGTTTTGGGTGGGGTTCGGTTGATTTCATCAGCCAGAATGATGTTGGCAAAGATAGGCCCTTTGTTAAATTTAAATACCCGTTCTCCCGTGGACTGGTCTTCCTGCAAAATCTCGGTTCCAGTAATATCGGTAGGCATCAGGTCAGGAGTAAACTGAATGCGGCGAAAAGGTAATTCAATGGCTTGAGCCAAGGTGCGAATCATCAAGGTTTTGGCCAATCCAGGCACTCCCTCAAGCAGGGCATGACCACCCGCCATAAAAGTAATGAGTAGTTGCTCTATGGTGTCTTCTTGCCCTACAATTTTTTTATGAATTTCTTTTTTGAGCAAAGCCAATTTCTCGATCAACTGCTCCACCTCCTGTTCGGTGATCTCTAATGTTGCTTTTGTCATGGGTTATGGGTAGTGTTCAAGTTAACCACAACTTATTGCCCCGATAAATCGGATTTACAATTCTATGGTTAAATGGTTACATTGTTCCGCTATGCGTCGCAAAGCTGTATACCAATGCAACAGTCAAACTGTTTCTAATAATAACTTCGTTTTTTCCAACAATTTATTATTGGTCAATTTCATTGTTTTTGATCACTTGAGTTGGTGAATTGCTGCTTATTTCCTGTCTTTATTTATCAACAGGAGACAACGCATACACCGCAAATGAGGCCAGCCAATGTTCGCCCGCATAATCTCCACTGGCAATATGAGGCAAAGTAGCCTTGATATGTTGCTTGGCAAGTTCACTCAAGGTTGTGCTTATTTTCAGTTTGGCAGGCAATGCCTTTACGATGGAGTTTAAGCACCACGCTCGGCTCAAATTAAGGCCATCCAAGTGCACTATTTGAGGGTCAGTACGATCCGACACTTTAGCGGGTGTGGTATAATTGGGTGGCAGATTTTTACCCAGAAATTTTTCCAGCCAATTTTCATATGTTTTTTGAGGTAATACTTTACTCATCAGCTCTGCTTCCAGCAAACAAGGCGAGAAGAAGTCATTACCCCCAGGCTCCCAAATAGCAGGACAGTTGACATCCTTTCCATAATAAGATTTACTCCGCTGAATCAAGAGTTTTTCAAAAGATTGATTCTTCACGGTGCGGGCATAATCCAAGGCAAAGCTCAATCCAAATGCTGTATTAGGATGTACTCCAGTACGAATGGGGTAAGTTTGCTTTGGCAAGAAATCCTGATAACGTTTGATGAGCACTTTTACCAAAGGTTGTAAGTGATTATACCATTTTTTGGCATCCTGATCATCCCAGGTATACAATTCTTCAGTAAGTTTAAGCAACCAGGCCCAACCATAAGTTCGTTCAAACGACTTCCCAAATTTACGCTCAAAGTAAGCTGTTTCTGCCAGTATGTTTTCCTTGGTAATATTTTGACGAATAGCAGCTCTAATGTTTGGCTCCTGCTCCATACCAGGAAACATTTTCATCAAACGAATCAACATCCAATGCCCATGTACTGCAGAATGCCAATCGTAACAGCCATAAAAAGCCGGATGCCACTGCTTGGGTGTTTTAAGCTCTTTAGCATCTGCCATGGTGTGTCCCATTTTGTTAGGGTACTCCTGATGAATACATTTCAACGCCAGCTTGGCAAAATGATCCGCACCAGTTTTGGTCAGGGTTAATAGTCCGTTTTTAGTGTTCAAAAACTTTTCAGTGTTTTGAGCCTGAAGTGGTGCCATACTCAAACAGAAAATAAATAATATCCAAGGTTTTAAATGTAGATTCATTTTTGAAGTGCAAAATTATACATCACTTAAGCGGTCATCGCATACATTACAATGTTTACCGCAAACTTGGTATTGTCTTCGGCCATCCATCGCTTGTTGCGGTGGTCATAGTCCCATTCACAACCATAATCTTTATTGCTATATAACACCCCAATACGTCCATTGATCTCAATGGCTTTGAGGTATTCGTGTACCAAGTCATCTCCCCAGCCATTGAGTTCTTGAGCAGTAGCTGGCGGTCCTTCTTCAAACTTGAAAAAGATGTCATAGATTTCGTGGGTATTGGGAATTTTTTTCAAAGCATTGGCTCCGAAGATTTCGGCCATTTGCCGCTCAAACGATTTGGCAAACAAACCATCAATATCGTGGTTACAATCGTCTACAAATACAAACCCACCATTGCGCACATACTTTTCAAAGTTGTCCCGCTCTTTGGCGTTGAACTGCACCAATTTGTGCCCGCTCAAATAGCAAAAAGGTCGAGTAAAAATCTTGTCACTCGCCAATGGAATTACCTGCTCTTTGGTGTCTACTGGAATAGTGGTGTACTCAATCAACGAATTCATCATATTAGACGGCATGCGTTGGTCGGTATTCCAATCTCCCGAGTTGTACTGCAAGCGGGTAAATGTGAATTTGCTTCGGTTTACCATAGTTTTTTGAATTAGTTCATAGTTTGGAGTTAGTAGTTCGGAGTTTAAACTCTGAAGTTCATAGATTTACTTTTTTGATTAACTCTCAAATTTGACAAACTATCAACTAAAAGCTTGTTACTACGAACTACCAACTAATAACTATTCACTATCTACTAAATCGCATCTGACAAACTCGTAAAGGTAAAGTCGCGAATCTTCATAGAAGGTACCAAGTTACCATTTACTCGTTGTTGTTGCCCTAATGCTTCCAGGTTGTTCAACATGATCACTGGGCTTTCGTTGAAACGGAAGTTTTTCACCGGGAATTTGATCTTTCCATTCTCTATATAGAAAGTACCATCTCGGGTAAGTCCAGTGTACAATAAGGTTTGAGGGTCTACCGTACGAATGTACCACAGGCGAGTTACCAAAATGCCTTTTTTGGTGCTTTTAATCAAGTCTTCTATACTAGCATCGCCACCCAGCATAATGCCATTCGCTGGGCCAGAAGTATATTCTTTGTCCTTTTTCTTAGCCCAATAGCGAGAGTAAAACATATTCTTCACTACGCCTTTTTCAATCCAGGTACGCTTTTGCAAAGGCAGCCCATTGCCATCCCAGGTAGCAGAAGGCACTTCGGTATTCCAAGGGTCAGAATAAATCGTAATGCGTTCATCTACTAGTTTTTCGCCCAGCTTGTTTCCGCCCCCTTTTTTAGACAAGAAGCTTCGTCCCTCATCAGCCTGACGAGCCCCCATATTACCAATCATGTTGCCAATCAATGACCCTGCGGCTACTGGCTCCAAAATCACGGTATATTTCCCTGGCTCAATGGCTTTGGGCTTTCGCGAAAGCAACGATTTATCCAAAGCAATTTGGGAAGCTTGCGCCGAATTAAACTTTTTCACGTCGTTATAGTCACGCGTTACCCAACCCGACCCGGTGCCGTCATTGGTACGCATGGTGACTGAAAAACTCAAGTTGGTAGATTGATTGAAAGCAAACAATCCCTTAGAGTTCATCATCGCGTTAAACCCGGCGTTATCATTGAGGAATCCAGCGGCTGTTACATCCTTTTTGGCCGCAGGCTCGATGCTATCTGCCGCTACTTGTGCTCGGTATTCAGGCGTAATATCTGCGGTAGACTTCGCAAAAGTAGGAGAATCTTTATAGGTTTGAGGCCCCATAGGAGGCATGTATTCCGGGTTTTCGGGCGAAAGCTTGGCCAGTTCTTCTGAACGGCGCACTACTTTTTCCAGTGATTTATCATCAAACTCGGTAATGGTAGTGGTTCCTGTTTTTTTGCCAAAACTAGATTGTACTCCCAAGGTTAATGAAGAACGCATTCCACTAGTGGTAATCGTATTTCGGGCATAACGTACATTGCCACTGTTGCTGCCGTTTAGGGTAACGATGCAATCATTGGCTTTGGAGAATTTTAATGCCTTCTCCAAAATTTGTTTGGCTTCTTCTTTACTTAATATAGACATTGTATGAATTTCTTTTTAATTGACATTTGAGGTGTTAGTCATTAGTCTTTAGCCATTTGTTTTTGTTTACTGTTGGTTATTTGTTCCCATCATATTTGTAAATACTACAAAAAGCCAAAGGCTAATAGCCACCAAAAACTAACTACTTATATCTTTCTCGCGGTATTGATGACGTTGACATTGTCGAAACGACTGGTAGAACTACCATGAGAAACCGCACTTACCTGAGGAGGTTGCCCCTTGCCATCGAAGAAAGATCCAAACATGCGGTAATCGCTGGCATCACAAATCTTTGAACAAGAATTCCAAAATTCCTGGGTATTGGACTGGTAAGCCACATCACGTACTGGCCCAGTGACCTTTCCATTCTTGATCTCAAAGAAAAGCGTACCGCCAAACTGGAAGTTGTAGCGTTGTTGGTCGATAGAGTAAGAACCACGCCCTACGATGTAGATTCCTTTCTCTACATCTTTGACCATGTCATTTACCGAATACTTCTCTTTGCCAGGTTCTAACGATACATTGGGCATGCGTTGGAACTGTACGTCGTTCCAGCTTTGAGAATAGCAGCAACCATGTGACTCATTCTGATCTAGCATATGCACTTGGTCTCGAATGGCTTGATAATTTACCAATACACCATCTTTTACTAAGTGCCATTTTTTAGTTTTTACTCCTTCATCGTCAAAACCTACTGCACCTAAGGACCCTACCTGGGTTTTGTCGGCTACAAGGTTTACAATGTTACTGCCGTAGTTAAATTTCTTGGTTTTCCATTTGTCCAAAGTGGCAAAGCTAGTACCCGCATAGTTGGCTTCGTATCCCAATACTCGGTCAAGCTCTAGGGGGTGTCCTACCGATTCGTGAATGGTAAGTCCTAAGTGATTGGGTTCTAATACCACCGAATATTTACCTGGCTTGATAGATTTGGCTCCAATCATTGCTTTTGCCTGTTTGGCACCATCTATACAGTCTTGAACCAAATCATAAGAGTTTCGGTAGAGGGTAATGTTTGTTCCGGTAGGTCCTGCAATTTTATCGGCAGCTTTGGGTTCCAGGTATTCATAGCCCATTCCCATAGGCGCACCCAAACCATTGCGGCTTTGGAACTTCCCTTTTTTGCGGTCTACTACTGTAATGGTGGGGAAAGACCAAATACGGTGTACGTCCTGGTCAATATATGACCCTTCGGTAGAGGCAAAATATTTTTGTTCGTTTACTAAAAACAAACGATTATTCACGAAAGTAGCGCCGTTTTTCTTGGCCTCTGAGTTGGCCTTTAGCAATAAGTCTACTTTGTCGGATACGGGTACTTCGAAACCATTCTTTTTGATGGGGGTTTTCCAGCTTACATCACCATACCCCTTTACTGGGGCTAGTTTTACGGGTTCTTTCTGAAACTTAGAGTTTGCTTTGGCAATGGCTACTGCTTGTTCGGTGGCTTTGGCAATACCTTCTTTCGTGACGTCGTGGGTAGAGGCAAAACCCCAGGTGCCATTGGCAATCACCCGAATACCTACTCCAAAAGACTCAGTATTCACCAGATTTTGTACTTTTTGCTCCCGGGTGATTACATATTGGTTTAGGTAGCGCCCAATACGTACATCGGCGTAAGTAGCGCCTTTAGACTTTGCGGTGTTTAACCCAATATTGGCGAGCTTCTTTTTATCGGCCACGCTCATAATGGGGTTTAGCATGTGCTCTAGCGAGACTTCTTTACCAATTAGGGGAATCGGCAACATCATGGCTCCTGCGCCCATTCCGGCTAATTGTAGAAAATTTCGTCTGTTCATACTCTCAGAATTAATAAGGTTAGATTACAATGATTATATAGATGTGTTGTGTAATATAAAATCGTATACAATTGATTGTCGTGTGGTTACCCTGTTTTACAATATGTCATAAAGCAGTACAACCATTTTACAATATTTGATTTTATGCCTCACATGGGTGCTATATAATAGGTTACAATGGTTTGTTTGGCAAAAACAAGGTTTTACCAAAACTAAAAGCTTGAATACTCCGTTTAAAGGGAGTTTATTTCAAGTAGTATAAAAATAATAGAAACTCTTTCAATTTTGCTGGTTTTTTAATCTTTTTTAACAAAAATGGCAGGAAAAGACAAATCATCTTGTTGGCTTTTTACTCAGGTGTGCGGCAAGCTTGTAGCTAATAAGGCAATGACTATATTTGTACCCACACTCTCAAACGCCCTTTGCAGAACATTCAAATGAAGCGATTATATATATGGAGCTTGTGCCTGCTGTGCACGTTTAGTTTTTTTGCCTGCACTCCTCAGGAAGAAGTCTTTACCAACGATCCCGTCACGCTTGGTTTTTCAGATCAGGCTGTGGTTTTTGATACTTTATTTACCAATACGCGCAGCATTACCAAACGGCTCACGGTGTATAACCCTGACAAAAACGCGGTAAAAATTCAAAGAATTGAGGTTGGGGGCAAATCAGCGTCTCCTTATCAGGTGACTATCAAAGGGCGCAAAGACATTGTATTTACCGATGTAGATTTATTAGGGGGCGATAGCTTGCTGGTGTTGGTAGAAATTAATGTGCCTACTGACAATCAATCAGGGGTAGCCATTGCGTTTGATTCTTTGCTATTTACAACCAATCAAGTCGAGCAACAGGTAAAACTCGTGGCGTGGCGAGAAAACGCTCGAGTTTTGCAAAACTATACAGTAACAGGCAACGAAACCTGGGACAAAACCCAACCTTACATCATTCAAGATTCGGTAACGGTGGCTCCAGGGGCAACTCTTACCATTGAGGATAGCACCCGGGTTTTTGCTTTTGACCAAAACGCTTTTATGAAAATACAGGGCAACCTGGTAGTGAAAGGAGACACAGGTAGCATAGTCAATTTTGGAGGCTTTAGGCGTGAAATAGAATTTGAAGAACGCTTGGGACAATGGCGAGGCATCGTCATGGAAGCTGGGGCTACAGCAGACATCAGTTTTGCTACTATCAAGAACGCCATCACAGGTATAGCCATTGCAGGCAATGATGCCGATACTACTCCTGAATTGACGATCAAGAACACCTTAATCAAAAATATGCTGCTGGATGGCATCAAGGCAGATAATGCGGATGTTTTATTGGAAAATACCATCATTACCAATTGTATCGGTCATACACTGGGGGTTGTAAATGGAGGTAATTATACGTTGCAGCATTGTACTCTGGCCAATTATGAATTTGACTTTATCCGTACGGTTCCTTCTATTTCGTTGAGCAATGAAGCCAACAATGCCTTTGCCATTGATTGGGTCAATAATATTTTATGGGGAAATAAAGCTGAAGAAATAGCCTTGCCTGAGCCTTTGGGGAACTTACAAATCAATGCTCGCTATAACATTCTGAGAACCAACCTCACAGCATTTGAAGGGAATAATAATTTGCTCAATGAAGATCCTGTATTTGAGCGGGAAAGTATTGGTAACTTAAATCTAATGATGGAATCGCCCGCTATTAATGTAGCCTTACCTATTGGTATTTTGATTGATTTTGGAAAAACCACCCGAGATGCTACTCCAGATATTGGGGCGTTGGAGTTTGTGCCAGAATAGATTTTTGGTTGGAAGTGAGTAGTTGGGAGTTCGTAGTGTCCTTCAGTTGGTCTTTAGCTCTTAGTCATTGGCCATTTCATCAGAAAACTGAGTAAAAAAGCCAACAACTAATGACCAAGAGCTACAAACTCCTAGCTCCCAAATTGTTACTCAACTGATTATAAACATATTACATTTTCAAAAAAATCAGTTTTAAAGGAGTATTTGATGGTGAGCAAACTGAGAGCCAAGGGCCAAAAGCTCTCATTTTAAAATACAACAACTTAAATATCAAAAAGCACAATGAGTTTTACCCTCAATCAAATTCCTTTATTCGAATCCATCAAAAACAGCCAAAATATATTGTTAGCGGGGGCTGGTGGTGGCTTTGATATTTTTAGTGGTGTCCCTCTTTACCTGGCCTTACAAAAACAAGGAAAAAAGGTGCATTTAGCCAACCTATCATTTTCATCATTACAAGATGAACTTGCTACCAAAATTTGTCGAGCTTGTTGGGAGGTAGACGCTTCTGAAACTCCTTTCAAAGTAGATTATTTCCCAGAAAAACAACTTTGCCAATGGTACAAGCAAACCTTTGAAGAAGACATTGTAGTGTATGCTTTTAATAAAACTGGAGCGATTCACTTAAAAAATGCTTACACTCATCTCATTGAGATGCACGACATTGATACGGTAATCTTGGTAGATGGTGGAACTGATAGTCTGATGTTGGGATTAGAACCCAGCCTAGGGTCACCTATGGAGGACAGTGCTTCTATTGCGGCTGCCAGTGCTCAACCCAATGTGGATAAGTATTTAGTTTGTTTGGGTTTTGGTATTGATCACTTTCACGGCATTTCTCACTATCACTTTTTAGAAAATGTGGCCACACTTTCCAAACAAGGAGGGTATTTGGGTACCTTTTCGCTGACTCCACAAATGGAGGAAGCCCAGCAATTTCTCAATCTCATTCAATATTCAAATGCAGGAACTGGGCGCCCCAGTATTGTGGCCAACTCGATTGGAAGTGCTTTGGAGGGACATTTTGGGAATTATCATGCCACACATCGCACCCAAGATAGTCAGCTTTTTATCAATCCTTTGATGTATCAATATTGGGCATTTAAGTTAGATGTGCTGGCCGCTAATATCCAATTTTTGGACAAAGTAGCCGAAACTAAGTCATTTTTGGGGATTATGATGGCCATTCATGAATTTATTGACAGCATTGAGCGTAAGCCAAAGAAGGGAATTCCTCTATAGGATAATAGTTGAAAATTCGTAGCTGGGAGTAGCTGATATTGATTGGTTTTTAGCCTTTAGCTGTTGGCCATTTCATCAGAAAACTGAGTAAAAAAGCCAACAACTAATGACTAAAAGCTGTCAGGTGCTACGAACTAAAAAACTATAGCTTCGCTACTTCCATTTTGCGGTCTACTTTTTTCACTAAGCCTTGCAATACTTTGCCTGGGCCTACTTCGGTAAATGAGGTAGCACCATCTTTCATCATGTTTTGCACGGTTTGCGTCCAACGTACTGGCGAGGTCAACTGAGCAATCAAGTTTTCTTTGATCATGGCCACATCGGTAGAAGGCAACGCATTTACATTTTGGTATACTGGGCAAGTAGGGGTTCCAAAATTGGTATTTTCGATGGCTTGCGCCAATTCTTCGCGGGCAGGCTCCATCAAAGGCGAGTGGAAAGCACCTCCTACGGCCAATGGTAATACCCGCTTGGCTCCTGCTTCTTTCAATTTTTCCATGGCTTGCTCTACCCCTGCATTGCTTCCTGAAATCACCAATTGGCCAGGGCAGTTATAGTTAGCCGCTACTACTACTTCGCTTACTTCTTCGCAGGCTTTTTCTACTACGGCATCTTCCAGCCCAAGTACTGCTGCCATGGTAGATGGATTGGCTTCACAAGCTTTTTGCATCGCCATTGCTCGCTGAGATACCAACTTAAGCCCATCTTCGAAACTCAACGTTTGGTTGGCTACCAAAGCCGAAAACTCTCCCAATGAGTGACCCGCCACCATATCAGGTGCAAAGCCTTCAGAGGTCAAGGCCAAAATTACAGAATGTAAAAATATGGCAGGTTGGGTTACTTTGGTTTCTTTGAGCTGCTCGTCGGTTCCGGCAAACATGATATCGGTAATGCTGAAACCCAAAATATCGTTGGCTTGCTCGAATAGTTCTTTACCTTTGGCCGAACCATCGTACAAGTCTTTTCCCATTCCTACAAATTGGGCTCCCTGACCCGGAAAAACGTATGCTTTCATATCTTACTTAAGTTTTAGTCTTTGAAGTCATCTCGACTTTTAATTATAAATTACAAATCGAGACAACTTCTATCAAGTTCAGATGTTTTACAGGCCAAAGTTATGGGCTAAAAAGGGATTTTTAAGGTTTTTAGTGGGGAAATTGTATGAAGTCGGGTATTTTCAAGGCTTGAGGTAATAGTTAGGTTGATGGTTTTATTCGAAGTAAACCTATCAACAAGAAAGGAAATTTAATGTTTAGTTATTTGTTACTCAGATAAACCTGCTCTCTATATACCTGAACATAGGCTATAATCGCTCTTATTTCATATTCAGTTAACTCAAAGCTCTGCATCATATTTTTATTGTATTTGTTGTACAATGCTGTTCCATAAGGGTCGCCAGCAGCAATCATCTTTTGAGAGTTTTGCACCCAAGGAACAATCCATTCCATCGAGCGGCGCTCTAAAATACCTTTCAATCCAGGGCCTATGATTACCTCTGCTCCTGCACTGTGGCATTGCTGGCAGTTGTTATCGAACAATACTTTACCCACAATTACGGTATCAGATACACTTACTGTGTCTAATAATAAATGCTCGTTAGGAGAGACAGTACCACACCCCCAATTTGACGTCTGCTCTTCTTGTGCTAGCATCTCAATGTCAGCTTGCACAAAAACTAGGGCAATTAAAATGCCTACCACACATAGGGCCAATAGGCCAAAAATTTGGGCGAGTTTCGAGAAAAGGTAAATCATAAGCTTCATCAATTTTAAGGGGTGGTCGCCAACATTTAAACCTATTTTTGATAGACAATTTGGCGTTATTTTACTCAAGCACTACAACTAACATCATCATTGATAAGAAACAACTCATTAAGGTTGTACAATGGAAGGCATTACCTGTTTATAAGCTTGCACATACATTATAATTGCTTTGATTTCATTAGCTGTTAATGCAAAGCTCTGCATTTGAGCTTTATTGTATTTGTTGTATATAGCTGTGCCGTAAGGGTCGCCTGCGGCAATCATCTTTTGAGAGTTTTGCACCCAAGGAACAATCCATTCCATCGAGCGGCGCTCTAAAATACCTTTCAATCCAGGGCCTACGATTACCTCTGCTCCTGCACTGTGGCATTGTTGGCAATTATTATTGAATAGTTCTCTGCCTAATCGGGCCGTATCAGACAAAGATTCGTCACTCATAGTTGGATATACTGAAGGATTGCCACAATTCGCTCCAGTCAACATGGTTTGTTCATTTTCTTCCATTTGGAGCAGGTCAGCCTGTACAAAAACCAGAGCGACTACAAGGCCTACTATACACAAAGCCAGCAAACTAAAAATTTGGGCAAGTTTTGAAAAAAGATGGATCATAAGCTTAATCAATTTTGGGTGGTGGTAATGAATCTATATATACAATTTCGTGAGAGCCCATATTGCCAACATAAAACAAGATAGCGCTCACTTCTTGCTCGGTTAGCTGAAAGCTTTGCATTTGGGCTTGGTTGTATTTATTGAATAAATTCACTGCGGCGGTATCACCTGCAGCAATCATTTTTTGGGAATCTTGAATAAAAGGAATCAACCAACTCACTTTTCTTCTCTCCAAAATACCCTTCATCCCTGGGCCTACAATAACATCGGTAAACTCTGTATGGCATTGGGAACAATTGTAGTTGAAAAGCTTTTTCCCTTGGGTAAACACCGTCTTTAAACTATCAGAAATGCCTTTAGGAGGTAGGTAATTCATATAATTACCACAAACAAATTTGGGGGTATCTATTACACCGCAACCACCTGGCTCTTTTGGGGTTGTAGCTTGGATGAATACCAAAGCCACAATCAATCCTATGACTGACAATGCCAGTAGACTAACGGCTTGGGTGAGTTTTAGGAAGAGATAGATCATAAGCTAAGTTTAATCAATGTAAAGTGGTAATTATAAAACGATGCAGGCATAGTAAAGGTTAAGTAAAACTGTTAACTTATCAGCTAAACTATCCCTTATTTGAATTCATACTTTATGATACCTAAAATAGCTTTCTTTTCTCTGATTTGGGTCATTGTAGGCTCGTTTTCTACCAAGGCGCAACCAACCACTTATACTAATCTCACAGAAGCACTCAAAAACCCCAAACAAGTCACTAAGTTAAACTTGAAAGAACAAAAACTCAAAAGGCTTCCCAACAGCCTGGGGCAACTCCAAAACCTGGAATACCTCGACGTGAGTTTAAATCCTTTGCAGGAGTTTCCAGTGGTGATACTTTCACTGAAAAAACTTCGGACATTGAAATTGTATACCGACTATGGTAAGTATACGAAAATCCACGAAATCCCAGCTCAAATTAACCGTCTCAAGCAGCTTCGTTATTTGGATATTAGTCATTTGCCCTTGCACAAAGAACCCAAAGCGGTATACCAATTGAAAAACCTAGAAGTACTAAAAATGAGTAGTGTAATCCCCATCATCGATCTCAAAAAAACGCCCAAAAAGCCCAATACAGGTGGTTTTCGATCGTCTATGCGGGGAGCTTATACGCTCACTTTGCAAGGAATTGGAAACTTAAAAAAGCTCAAAGAATTAGACATTAGTCACCAAACCTGGCGAATGAAGACACTACCTGCTGAAATTACCCAACTTGTCAACCTCGAGCATTTAAACATTTCCAGCAACTGGTATCCATCACTACCAGTTGGCATTAAAAACCTAAAAAAGCTTACCCATTTGAATCTCAATCACACTGTTAATTACCTCAAAAATGCCCACTTAAACCTTGAGTTTGTAAGTCAATTAAAACTAGAAAGCCTTCATTTAAAATATGCCCAAAACCCTGCAAGTATTCTGGATTTGCTGAGTCATCCCGATCAATTACGAACGCTGAATTTAAGCTTTTGTGATTTAACCAAGCTTCCCGAAAGCCTATTTCAATGTACCCAATTGCGCAAGCTCGATTTGTCTTATAATAAATTAAAGGATTTGCCTTCAGATATCTCGAAGTTGGCTCAATTAGAAATATTGGATATTAGTAACAATTCTTTTGAAAAGCTCCCCAATGCATTGAGTACCTTGACACATCTTAAAACCCTGGATTGCTCACGTAGCTTTTTGTGCTATCCTGAACAAGGCCTTGTATTACCCGATAATTTTGGGCAATTGAAAAACCTGGAGGAGTTAAATTTAAGAGGAAATGCTATCAATGATTTTCCAGCTTCATTTGGCCAAATGCCTCAACTCAAAAGTTTGAATATTTACGGCATTGTCGTCACCACTCAAATGGCCACAAAATTGACCCAATTGACTAATTTGGAATATCTAGAAATGACTTTAGATGAAAAAGCCCAACTTCCTGACACTTTTAAAAATCTCACCAAGCTCAAGGAACTGGCCATTGCAGCCTCGTACTGTGAGGGGGTACCTACGGGCAATTATATTGCGGCCTTTCCGCTAGTTATTTGTGATTTGCCTGTATTAGAAAGATTATCGCTGGTGGGCCACGAGATCAAGTCCATTCCTCCGCAAATAAAACAACTCAAGCACCTGAAGTTTTTGAATTTGTATGATAATATAATTGCAAAGCTTCCCGACGAGCTAGGGGAACTCAAAGCCTTGACTTACCTTGGTATAGATTTGTATTGCATTGGCCATCGTTACAAACTTTGCCAGCAACCACTGGTATTGCCTGCTTCACTTTGTAATCTCCAACAACTAAAAAGTTTAGAATATGGCGATAGAAAAATTGAGCCAGCTTCTTTGAAAAAAATCCAGCAATGCTTGAAACTGACTGATAAAAAATAATGCTATTTTTTCTTGATTTTGGGTAGTTCATCCAACGTAATGTATTCGCTTTGCTTGCGCCCCAGGTTGGCCAGGTAAAATAATAGGCTTTGCATTTGTTCTTGGTTCAGGGCAAAAGATTGCATTTGGGTTTTATTGTATTCGTTGTACAAGGCCACGGCGATAGAATCACCCGAGGCAATGAGCTTTTGTGAATTTTTAATAAAAGCTGTTACCCAACCTACCTCACGACGCTCCAGTACCCCCAGAAGTCCTGGCCCTATCATGCGTTCTTTGTTGGTAGTATGGCACTGAAGGCAATTTTGATTAAACAGTGCTTGCCCTTCATTAAATACCATGATCAAACTATCGGTGCGAGGATTAGTGGGGGTAGATGAGGTGGTAGTGGTAGCAGGTTTTGTCTGCTCTTTATTCTCTTGTTGGGGTTGGCTGGTTTGGCAAGCAGAGATAGTTACCAAAGCAAATAGTATCAAGCAAAAGTATGGGAGGATTGTTTTCATGGTTTGTTCAAGGTTTTCGTTTGATATTGTGTGTTATTAGAAGATATAGACGGTATTCCAAGCCAATTGATTTATCATAACCACCCTTTAGTTGCACTTAATAAGCCACTCTAATTCCGTGGTACTTTTCCTGATGTTGGTAGTCTTTTCGCAAAGGATGGCCTTCCCAGTCAGCAGGTAATAAAATTCGCCGAAGGTCTGGGTGGCCCTCGAACACGATTCCCAACAAATCAAAGGTTTCGCGTTCGTGCCAGTTGGCAGTACGCCACACCTCACATACAGAAGGTACTTTGGGGGCAGGTTCGCCCTCTGCATTTCGAGGCAAAATAACCTTTAGAGTCAAACGTAAATTATGAGGAATGGAGGTTAAATTGTAAATCACCTCCATGGTTTCACCTTTTTCGCCATTGTCTATCCCGGTTACACAATTCAAAAAATCAAAATAGGTTTGCTCGTATTGGTGTAGCTCCATACACACTTCCTTGATCTTGGTAGCCTCAATCACCAAAAAAGGCTGAAGCACCTCTTCGTTGGCTTCTATGATTACGCCTTCCCCAAACTTTGAAATAAGCAAGTCTTGAATTTCTTGAAAAGTCATATTTTTTAATGATTAATTATGAATGATCAATTGCGTATTAACCTTCAAAACTAAATATTTACGGACAAACAAGTTCCATCCACTTATATTTAGTAAAGCTCCCAGTTTCCTTGCAAATAATAGCGGTACAGCACTGGGTTGTGAATGGTATTTACCTTCACGGTACTATCTGGGATTTTGCTTTTAAAGTATTTGTCTTTGCCAAATGATGTCATCAACAACATCGACTCCTCATTGATCCATTTGGTCTTTAGATGTTTAAAATTCAATTTGCGTAAGCCTTGTTTCAGCTTATCACTATTTAGGTTTTTCGAACCAATCACCCAACCCCATTCGCCCAAGGTAAGGATTTGATTATGGATTTTAGTGGTACCAAAACCTGCTGCCAGCATTGTTTTATTGATGCACTCATAGGCTCGGGTAGAATAATAAGGGCTTCCCGACTGAGCAATAATCAACCCATGGGGTCGTAGTTGACGTCGGCACAATTGATAAAATTCTTTGCTAAACAATTTACCCAGTTCTACCGTGCGCGGGTCGGGTAAATCAATAATGATGACATCATAAAACTCCTTGGTTTGATCCATATAGATAAAGGCATCCATGTTTTTGATCTTTACCTTGGGGCTATAAAACGAACTGTCGTTGAGCTGTAATAACACAGGGTGGGTTTTGCCCAATTGAGTCATCGCTGGGTCAAGGTCTACCAAGGTCACATCTTGCACTTGAGGGTATTTGAGAATTTCTCTTACGGCGGCTCCATCTCCCCCTCCTAGCACCAATACTTTTTGTGGATTAGGCGACAACGTCATCACAGGATGTACCAAAGGCTCATGATACATCTCTTCGTCGAGGGTGCTTAGTTGTTGGTTTCCGTTGATAAACAACCAATAGTGATTTTTCCATTGCGTAATGACCAGTTTTTGGTAGCGAGACTGATACTCATAAATCACTTTATCTTTGTATTTTTTTTGCTCTCCAAATATAATGATAGGCTTGGCATAAATACTACCAATGGTAATGGCCAAAAAGACAAATCCCATCATAAAGTTGAGTCTAAACTGCCATTGAGTTTGTATCAGATTTTTTAACCTAAAATAGAGCAATACTGCTACAGTAAAGTTTACCGTACCCAAGATAAAAGGGGTATAGGTCATGCCTAAATAAGGTAGGGCTACAAAAGCAAAAAATAAACCTCCTAACAAACTTCCAAAATAGTCCTGCTCCATTACTGAGGCAATATTTACCCTCAATGATTGATACTCTTGGTTTAGACGGGTTACGATAGGAATTTCAAGTCCAATCATCATCCCTACCAAAATAGCCAGCCCATAAATAAAAATACCATTATACCCGCTATAAGCGTGCACTGTATACACAAAAATAGCCGAAAACGATACCAAAATCGTCAAGGTAAATTCTATAATAATAAAGGTTTCTAATAGTTTACCTTTGAAATACTGGCTTAGGTGGCTTCCTAAACCCATGGCAAATAGCATAAAAGATACTACTAGGGTCCATTGCAAGATAGAGTCACCCAAAAAGTAAGTAGCCAAGGTAGAAAGTATGTATTCTGCCACAATGCCTGATAAACCAGTGGCAAATAATGCGATTTTGAGGATTGCTGATTTTCGTTTGGTTTGATTAGATTGGACGTTCGCCTCCATATTCATTTACTGCTATGCTTGTCGTTATGTATAAATTAAGTCTTTGATTGTGCAATTTAGATTGCCTGTAAAGCAAAGTTAATAAGATTACCCAACGTTTAGGCCATTTAAGGCATTTTTGATATTAATAAAGTGTTATTTTCATTGTTTTTTAGTCCACAGTTGACGGTCTACTGTCCATAGTTTTTTTGGTTCGTAGTTGGGAGTTGGTAGTTCGTAGTTTTTTAGTCCATAGACGACAGTCCATTGTCCATAGTTTTTGGTTCGTAGCTTTTTTAGTCCACAGTTGACGGTCTATTGTCTATAGTTTCTTTGGTTCGTAGTCAGGAGTAGGTAGTTCGTAGTTTTTTAGTCCACAGACGACAGTCCACTGTCCATAGTTTTTGGTTCGTAGTTAGGAGCTTATTAAGTAAAAAGCTAAAAATGAAAAGTATAAAACGAGATCCTTCCTACGTCAGTACAAGAATGAAAAATAGGTGCGAAGCGAATATAATTAACCATTTACCATTATTAGACAACGCATTGCGGAACAATAGAACAATGAAACAATAAGCCGAAGGCGGAACAATAGAACAAGGCAAAACAATGTAACAATAAGCCAAAGGCTAAAAAAACAAACCTCGACTCCGAAAAGCCAAGGTTATGTTTTGTTTGCATCTGAAATAGCCTTCTGGTACCAATCAAATGGCTCTCATCTTATTGTTGCGTTTATTGTGCTCTACTTCGGCCAACCCCAGATGCTCCATCAATGGGGGGATATACATACCAAACCTCCCTTTGAAACCTTTTTTAAGACCATACCAGCCTCCTATGGGGTTTTCGGCAGAGCGTCCCCAGTATTCTACTGTATCGGGTTTTGCTTCCTGTTTTTCATCTTTGCTTCCCAACAGCATCCAATCTCCATGGGCTTTGAGCATTTCGTGCAAGTCTTGCAAGCAACGAATGTCATAGTGTAGCACGGTAGTTTTTACTGTACAAACCAATATTTCCTGGCCATCTTTCTCCGCTACATGCATCGTGTATTCCGAAGTAAGTGGTGGGGTTTTAAGCGTTAATGGATTTTCTTTGGTTCCGATTTTTTCTTTGTAATTCATGAGTGTATAGGGTTTAGTGATTAATTAGCTGCAATAGATTCTGCTTCTTTTTTTAGATCCGCCGCATATTGTTCAAAAGCATCGTCGAAAGGTGGAATTTGACTGGCAAACAACGGAAACATCGGGCTACCGATCTTTTCACGCATATGAAATAGCACCTTATTATTTGCCTGTTTGGTCAAGGTAAAAACCCGATTCCCCATCGCATCTCCCCATACCATTTTCTTCTCAGGTACTACTTCTTTAATTTTGATTTTGAAAGTACGTTTGGGGTCTAAAGTAGCTTTTAGCTTAATTTTTTCCCCCTGAACAATTTCCCCATCAATAGAAATAATAGTAGAGTTCCAACGCGAAAAATCGGAAGCATTGGTAAGCAACGCCCAAATCACGGCCTGATCTGCCCCTATTTCAATACTGACAGCGGTTTCTCGGCTAAAAGTTTTTTTAATAGTAATCGCTTTTCCGTCCGAAGTTGTTGAATTTAAATTAGTCATAAGTTGTGTTTTTAATATATGATTTTTGGCTTGGACGATTCAGCTTTCCCAAACGATAGGATTTTTAGTCATTTTTTTTCAAATATTTTTCCATTGTCTTTCTATTGAACTCTAAATGATGCAGTTGCAGCTCTGCCGCTCCCGATTCAAAAGGGTCAATACCAGCTACCACTTGCATTCTCAGGTCAAATAAATGTTGCTTATCTCCTTTTTGGGCTTCCCTATACATTTTAATTTTTACCAACTCCTCTTGTGTGTTTTGCTTAGGATTAAAAATACCGTTGATCTCTGTACATTGATGACAAATCCCCTCTTGATTGATCAACGCACATCTTCCGTCAAATACCTCAATCATTTTGGTGCGTCCAGTGTGTAAATAATACTTCACCATTTGTTCAGACACTTTCAAAATGGTGGCTACTTCTTTTAGGCTAAAATCATATACTTCTTTCAATAACACACAAAGGTGCTGCTCTAGTGGGAGGGATTTTGATACACAGGTAAAGCAAAACGCAATGTGTTCTTTAATCTCGAAATTACCCTGTGGCGAATTGTTTCGAATAAACATAGACTTGGCAAACATGCTGGGTTCATTCAAAGCCTCTTCTCTGCATATATCGGTTACATTCTCTGGCCAACGCTTCTTCGATTTCAATAAATCTCTGGCCAAATTAGAAGCAATCGCAAATACCCAGGTTTTCAAAGTAGATTCCCCTCGAAAGGTATCTAGCTTGTCGTGGGCTTTCAGATAAGTATCTTGCAAAAGATCTTCTGCATCGGTGGCACTGGCTGTCATTCGTAAAATATACGACTTCAATTGCCCTTTAAATTTTTCAAATTCGGTAGTTAGTTCCTGTACATCCATGGTATGGGTATCAATATTTAATGATTGGTTTGTATTAAGCAAATATGCACATTTTAATAAATTAACAAAAATGTTAATATTAAGTTAAGTGTAGTATTTTTCTAATAGTTTAACCTTTAGCATATCACCTAATAATTCTCTCCTTTACCTCGGTTTTCAATCATATTTACCCCAAAAAACCTATTATAACAAAATTTTATTCTAAAAACTCTCTTAAAAAGTTTTGAAACTTAAATAAAGCACTAAAAAAAATCCGGAAACTTTGAAACTTTTAATAGTTTCCAAGGTTTTTATTTCATAGATTTGTAGCATAAAACAAAGATTGATGTCATTGGATATAAAAGAAAATACAGAAGTAAAAGATAAAATTTTGGAAGCTGCTACCAGCCTTTTCTGGCGCTATGGCACCCGTAGTGTTACTATGGATGAAATAGCTAAAGAAATAGCGGTTTCCAAAAAAACTATTTATCAATACTTTAAAGATAAAAACGAAATTGTTTGTCGGGTAATGGAACGCAAACACGATAAACAAATGAAAGAAATGAGGGAACTTGAGTCAAGCGCTGATAACGCCATTGAGGCCCTACTCAAAGTATCTGATTTTATGGCCCAAACATTTGCTAAGATAAATCCCTCGTTGTTGCTTGACACTAGAAAATATCACCCTGAGGCTTGGGAATTGCACCAAAATCGTCGGGATCAAATTAAAGAAAGTATAAAAGGTAATCTTCGTTGGGGCATTCAAGATGGCCTGTATCGTGAAGAACTACCGCTCGAATATTTGGCAGTACTACGCATTGAGCAAGTAGAGCTGGCATTTAATGGAAAAAAATTCTCCCCTGATCAGTATGAACTGGTCAAGGTTCAACTAGCTTTTTTAGATCATTACATTCGGGGATTGGTTACCCTGAAAGGATTTCAATTGTTGGAAACGTATAAAAACCGAAAACACCATGACTAATAAATTAAGGATAAGCCTAACGTTTTGTGGATTGTGGCTTTTGGCCCTGTTTACAAATCAAGTGCAAGGGCAGCCTATCATTGATGATACTCCCGCGGTTGGGGTATATTCTTTGGATGCTTGCTTAAAATACGCTTACGAACACTCTGAATCTTTAAAGAAAGCACAATTGGAGATTCTCAAATCAGAAGCTACCGTGAAAGAGACACGGGCCATTGGTTTGCCTCAGGTAAGCGCTCAGGCTCAATTTTCTAATGCGTACATTATCCCAAAGTCTATCTTACCAGATGGTACTTTGTTTGGAGGTCCTCCTGGTCCTATTGCAGTAGAATTCCAGCCTCGGTATGCAGCGTCTGTGACTATTACAGCCACTCAATTATTCTTCGATGCTTCTTATTTGGTTGGCCTGAGGGCTTCCAGAACTTTTAAGCAGTTGTCGCAAAAGCAAATCAAACAAAGTAAGATAGATATTGCCAGTAATGTAACCAAAGCTTACTATCTCGTACTGGTAAATAAGGAAAGAATAGAGCTATTGGAAGCAAACTATCGTCGTTTAGATACCTTATATAAATCTACCAAAACCTTGAACGAAAATGGAGCTGCCGAACTAATAGATGTGTATCGTTTACAGGTTTCTCTGAACAACATTAAAACGGAGATCAACAAAACTAAAACATTGCTTGATTTCTCCGCCAAAGCGCTCAAATTTCAAATGGGAATGCCCGTTCGTGACTCCTTGATTTTATCAGGTAGTATTAATGATATCAAACTAGAACAATTCCAAAATGTAGAAGTTAACGAAGGGGCTTTTAAGTCCCGTATCGAATATTCTATCCTGGAAACTTCGCGTCAACTGGCTCGTTTGGATGTTAAAAATAAGAAAGCAGCTTATTATCCTCGGTTAACAGGCTTTATCAATTATGGGTCTAACACGGGGGCAAGTAATTTATCGGACCTTGGTCCTGTAAATGATCGTTGGTTTCGCAACGGAACCTTTGGTTTTACTTTAAGTATTCCTATTTTTTCGGGTTTAGGCAATAAAGCCAAGGTAGAAAAAGCACGTATTGAGCTCTTAAAAACGGAACAAGACTTTAAAGCTTTTGAGCGGGCATTTACTTTTGAAGTAGCTCAAGCCCAACAGGGTTTAACTTCCAGTTTGCAAGATTTAGAAATTCAAAAGAAAAATATGGAACTGGCCAAAGAGGTGAGTAGAGTAGCAAATATTAAGTTTAGAAGCGGAACTGGTAATAATCTGGACATTGTAGATGCCGAAAACCAGTTCAAAACAGCCGAAACTAATTACTTCAACGCTTTATACAGTGCCATTATTGCCAAAATAGATTTGGACAAGGCAATGGGCCGACTCGTTCAAAAAAAGTAGCTCTAAAACAACTTTAAAAGACAAACGCAACATCATGAACATAAAAACATACACCGCTGCCCTCACTTTAATGGTATTGGTTGCTGCCTGTGGCGGAAAAGACGACCCAAAAGCCAACCTAAAAAACAAGGCAAGTGAAAAAGCTCTGGAAGTAAGAGCCGAACTCACCAAAAAGAAAAATGAGTTTGAAAAGTTACGAACTGAGATTTCTCGCCTTGAGAAACGCCTCGAAAAGCTTGACCCCTCTTATGCCAAAGCAAAGAAGGAAGCCAAGACTACATTGGTATCTACTATTCCCGTATCCAAAGAATCATTTACAAGTTATGTAGAGGTTCGCGGAACGGTAAAGTCTGACAAAAACGTGATTCTAAACGCACAAACTCAAGGGTTGGTTACTTACATTCCAGTACAGGAAGGACAACTAGTGGGTGCTGGACAATTATTGGTATCACAAGAAAACAGTGTGATGGTGAATCAATTAGAAGAAGTAAAAACTCAATTGAAATTAGCCGAAGCACTTTTTAAGCGTCAAGACAATTTGTGGAAAAAGAAAATTGGTACCGAGATTCAATATTTAACGGCCAAAAATAACAAAGAGTCATTAGAGCGTAAAATCAAGACAATTCAGGCCCAAATGGCATTGTCTAGTATCACTGCTCCTTTTACAGGTGTTATAGATGAAATCTTTGTAAAAAAAGGACAAAACGTAGGGCCAATGAATCAGATTTTGAGATTGGTATCATTAAATACTGTTCAAATACAAGCCGATGTATCTGAAGCTTATTTAGGTCGTATTAGTCGAGGTGATAAAGTAAAAATTAAATTCCCTTCATTGGATATTGAACGAGTAGCCGCGATTAAAACGATTGGACAGGTAATCAATCCTGATAACCGTACGTTCCGCATTGAGTTAGAGCTACCCAATACTAATCGTTTGTTAAAGCCTGACTTGCAAGCCATTGTCGAGATGGAAGATTTCACTGCAAAGGACGCTCTAGTCATTCCTTCTAACTTGATTCAAAAAGACAAAGCGGGCGAATTTGTGTACGTTTTGAGCAAAAAAGATGGGAAAACACTCGCTAAAAAAGTGTTAATTAGAAGAGGAGCCAATGCTAAAAACCGTACTTTGGTAAAGCGTGGCCTTAAAGGAGATGAATTATTGATTGAGCAAGGCTTTAGAGATGTATCTGAAGGTGGGTTAGTAAAGGTAACCAATACTACACAACCTAAAAAAACTGATAGTTCAGAGAAAAAAGTTGTAAAAGTTAAAAACTAAAATATCAAACATCAAGTGGTACATATTCATTATTACAATATTGTATTACTTGATGCATTTTCCTGATTATCTCAATTTAATTTGAACATCATGAGTAACGACAAGGAAAGAAATAAAAAATTAAATAAAGAATTTGGGCTTACCAGTCTATCGGTAGATAACCGCACCAGTGTGATGATTCTGGCGCTTATCATCGTGTTATTTGGGCTGATTTCGTACGTACAAATGCCCAAGGAAAGTTACCCTGAAATTGTAATCCCAAACATTTATGTAGGAACCCCCTACCCAGGGAACTCTCCCAACGATATGGAAAACCTGGTAACTCGACCCATTGAAAAAGAGATTAAGTCGATTACTGGGGTAAAGAAAATTACTTCTACATCTATCCAAGGATATGCCACCATTATGGTAGAATTTAATCCAGATGTAGAGATACCCAAAGCGCTACAAGATGTAAAAGATGCAGTAGACAAAGCAAAAAGTGAGTTGCCCAGTGATTTACCCACTGACCCCAATGTATTTGACATAAACTTGTCAGACTTGCCTATTATGTATATTAACCTGGCAGGTAAGCAAGGTGGTAAAAATTATACCACCGAAGAACTCAAAGTTTATTCAGAATATTTGGAAGATGAAATAGAAAAACTCTCTGAAATATCAAAAGTAGATATTCAAGGAGCGCAAGAACGGGAAATTCGCATTGATGTAGATTTATATAAGTTAGAAAGTCGTAAACTCAACTTTAATAACATTGCAGGAGCCATTCGTGAAGAAAACGTAACCATCTCGGGTGGTGACTTTCTCGCTAAAGATTTCCGCAAGTCTATCCGGGTAGTAAACGAGTTTAAAACCATGGAAGACATTCGCAATGTGATTGTCAAAAATGAGGATGGCAACATTGTTTATCTAAAGGATGTAGCAGAGGTACGCGATAGTTACGAAGAACCCACTAGTTTTGCTCGCTCATCTACGCAAACAGTAATGACTTTGAATGTATCTAAGCGAAGTGGAGAAAACCTGCTAAATGCTGCCGATAAAATCAAAAACATTATCAAGACTTCACAAGAAGAAAATAAAATTCCAAGTGATTTAGATATCTCTATTACCAACGACCAATCTCGGGACATCCGCTCTATGGTAGATAATCTGGTAAATAGCATTATCTCTGGGGTAATTTTGGTGGTAGCTGTACTATTGTTTTTTATGGGATTACGTAGTGCCTTATTTGTAGGTATTGCGATTCCATTGTCCATGTTCATTTCCTTTATCTTATTGGGAGCAGCAGGTGTTACCATGAATATGATGGTATTGTTCTCGCTCATTCTGGCACTGGGAATGTTGGTAGACAATGGTATTGTGGTAATTGAAAATATTTATCGTTTGTTGCAAGAGGGTTATCCCCTTAAACGTGCGGTAAAAGAAGGTGTAGGAGAAATTGCCTTACCCATCATTGCCTCTACGGCTACTACCGTGGCCGCTTTCTTACCATTGGCTTTCTGGGGAGGTATTATGGGGCAGTTTATGCGTTTCTT
>DMXI01000697.1 GCA_003483885.1 Microscillaceae bacterium | reverse complement strand
AATATAATGCTTTTTTGATAAACTTCCCTTTTTAGAAGCTTTCTCCAGTTCAAATTTATCAAAACTAAAATCGTACCTAGTACTTAGTCAAGGCTAAATTTAGGGATATCTTTGCCGCATAACTTTGTATTTCTTCGTTGCTAAAAATTCACGTAGCTACGGCTATGCTCATTTTTAGCGCCTTGAATTACTTTGTTATACAGCTAAATCTTATCCCCAATTCAACACTTGACTAAGTACTAGTTAAGTTCGTCCAGGCTTATCGTTTAAATCATTTAGTCAATGGTTGCAATCCCCAATAATTGATATCAGGCAAGTTTTTGCCATAAGTATTGAGTATGCGCCTCATCAAGCGGTAAATTTTGCCTACCGCAGCCCCACTTTCTACGCTACTATTGACTACAAACGCCCAGCTAATGCCACTTTTAGAAGCGACCACAATGGCATCAGTGCCTCCAAAACTGCCCGAACGCCAACATTCGTGTGAACGACACCCTCGCCAGCCTAATACTCTTCTAATATCTCCATCTTCAGGAGTCACCATTAGGTTCACGGCTTCTTCGCTCAATAAGTCAGGCACTGTTTTTCGCCCGTCAATGGCATTGGTCAATCTTAATAAATCCAGCGGAGACGCAATCCAAGCTCCCGCTCCCGCCAATGCCTCTAGGTTGTTGCCTCCATAAGTGCGAGGTACTTTTTTGCGGGGATTGTATACCGAACGTACCTTGGGCACTGTCTTGGCATCATAATATTTTACTTCCAATGGAGCACGTTGTGCTACGGAGCCTTTACTGAACTGGATGCCTGTAATGCCCAAAGGTTTGAGCAAATCCTGTACATAAGTCTCGTAAGATTTATCCGTGATTTTCTCTACTACTTTACCCAAAATAGCATAGCCATAGTTAGAATACCCAAACTCGGTTCCTGGTTTATTCCATAGCCTTCGGGCAAACACATACTTGGTAATATCATCTAAGCCAATAGGAGATTTGAGTCCCATTTTTTTAGCAATTTCCAGCGGGCGAAACATAGGGTCGCCATTACATTTGCGGCACCACCCACCCGTATGATTAAGCAATTGCTTGACAGTAATAGTATACATGCGCTTGTCCCTGGCTTTCAGGTATATACCATCATTCAAAATGCCCGATTTTCCAAAAACAGTATCGGTAAGGCTTAGTTTTTTTTCGTCTACCAGTTTCATAATAGCTACTGCGGTAAGCAACTTAGACACACTGGCAATCCGAAACTTATGTGCTGGATGTACCTTCACGCTATCTTCCAGATTGGCATACCCATAACCTTTGGCATATACTAACTTGCCGTCTTTGGCAATGGCCAGGGAGGCTCCCTTGAGCTGAAAAGTATCCAGGTAATGATTGACGAGGCTATCGGCAAGTCGCAAGCCTGGAAAGTCGAACATTTCATTGGTAAGTTGCTTTTGGGCCATTGCTTGCCGAAATACAGGCGCAATGTTGTTGGGAGGAATGGTGGGTTCTTGGTTGCATTGGGTAAGTAGCCCCAGTGCGCTGATAATGATGATGATAAAAACTATAAATTGCCTTTTTGCCATTGATCTGAACAGAGATTTCTTTTAAGCCAACAAATGTAAGCGGTGCAACACGGAAAACAAAAAGGCACAAAAAAAAGCCTCACTTTCTTCAAAAAAGAGGCTTTATATTAGAAATCATCTCGACTTCTTTTTAAAATTAACAACAGCTGGTACCATCGGTAGGTTGTGCACAACAATCATCGCTGTCTGTTTCCTTGTTGCAGCAAGCCGAACCATCTACTGGTTGGGCACAGCAGGTATTTTCGGTGGTGTGTGAGTATTGTGACTGATTAGCTTGCAGTATTTTTGAGGTTTGTTGTCTCATTGTATTCCAGGTTTTTGGTGAAACATAACTTTGAAGTCGTCTCGACTTCTTGACCTAAAAGACGACAAACCGGAAGAAAGATGCGCTTACTTCACTTTTTTTGGGTATCTCTTTCTTTAGCTTTTCTCCACCTGTCTATGAATTATTGTCCTGGCAGTTTTTGCGAGTATACCCCATTACCCGTCCTCGGGTGTCAAATTGAAAATTACAGCAATCCAGCATCATTTGTTTAATCTTTTTTCGGCTACGTTGCACTTTTGAGCGCAAGCTGGAATAAGGCATTTGGTATTGTTGGGCCAAGTCTTTTTGGCGCACATTTTTTAGTTCAGCCGCTATAAAAATTTCTCTTTCGTCTTCGGGCAAACGATCAATGTATTGATCCAAGCCTCTGGCCAATCTTTCCAGCGCTTGTTCTTCCTCTTCTGGATTGTCTATGATATCTTCCTGAAAGTGTTGCTGCTTGCGAAAGTGATCAATGATAACATTGCGGGTAATTTGGTAAATCCAAGGCACCAGTTTTTGCTCATCCTTAAGGGTATCCATTTTATGCCATATTTTCACAAAGGTGTCTTGCACCAAATCTTTGGCATCAGCTTCCTCGCCTACTTTTTTTAGAATAAACAAAAACAATTGATGATAAAACTGTCGATATAGATGTTCAATGCTCATTTTTAATGATCCACAAAGTGTATATGAATATAATAAATGCAGTAATGCCAAACAAAACGGTAGCACCTGTCATTTGTAACACAATCAACCCCAATAATGCTCCTACTGCTGCTCCCAAATCCCTCCAGGTAGTCAATGAAGCCAGCATAGGCAGTCTTTTTGCCTCAGGAGTTATTCGTATGGCCATCGCTGGAGATAAGGTAGCAAACATTCGCGCCATTACAAAGCAAGCGGCAATTCCAACTTCTACAATGCCTACACTAATCAATCCCAATGCGATGATTAAGCCAATTAGTATTGCTACAAAAACCTTTTTTAAACCTAATCTATCAGCCAACCAGCCCACCAATGGGGACAATAACAATCCACTCATCCGTCTGATAATCAAATAAAGAGCCGTGAGCATAATTAGTTTTTCAGGTCGTATTTCAACCTCTAAAAACAAGGTGGCCATCATCACCACCAATCCTCCTTCTACTACGGTAGCCACCCAGAAAACGAGTTGCTCTATGCGATTGGGCCAGCTTAAACCCTCAATAGTTGCTTCTTGCCGCTTTTCTATATTTTGGGGTAATTGCCAAGCCAAATACACCGCAGTCAAAGACAGTAATCCCATTACCACAAATGTAGTGGGTATTCCAAGTATGCGGATTAAACTTGGCCCCACACCCAAAGCCAATAGAGGGCCGATTTCATATAGCGCACCACTCAACCCTAATAGTAAGCCTTTTTTCTCACCCGCAAGCGCCTGGTGTATGGTATTGATCCGCAAAGTAGCATAGGCTATTCCCCAACCCACTCGAGCCACCAATAATATGATGAGTTGATGGCTTATGCCATACAAAATCGTAGTAACCGAGGCTATGACTGCAGCCCAAACACTGGAGCGATGTAGCCCCAACACCTGTATGGCATAAGCTACCACGCGATTAGCCACTAAACGCACAAATCTATTGACTGACAACAAAATACCTACCCAATACAACGATACTCCAAAGGTTTGATAATCGGAGGACAGTACTGGATAGAGCAAGGTATCACCCAGGCTCGCCAGGGATAATGTCAGGGAAATAAGTATGGTGGTACGTGTAGTACTTGACCTATTAGTCACCATAATCTATATAGATTGAATTCATCTTCAAGACTTTAGCATTATTAATCCGTTCATTTTTTTCTTCAGCAAAAAAAACGAACCAAAAAATGCCGCGACTGTAGTAGCTCGTTGCTAAATCTGTTTCATTTCGCCTAAACTTTTCAAACTCGCTTCGCTCAAACAAGTGAAAAGTTTTTAACGGCTTCACTACTCAGATTCTTAACGCCGACCTACTAAGGCCGAAATAACAGATCTCGTTTTATTAAAACTAGCCTTCTATAATTAGAAGTGTGCCTGACTAACAGCCACCATTCTGGGTCAACAATTCCTCTGAGGCTGGTTCAGTTACTTTTTGGGTCAAGTTGTTACTGCAAACCCCTGTTTCGGGTAAATTTAGCTGTACTTGGCGAGCTGCTTCCCAATTGCCTACCAAGGCTGCCACAATAGAACGTACCTGCTCGTAGCCAGTAGCCATCAAAAAGGTAGGAGCGCGACCGTAACTCTTAGAACCTACTACATAAAAATCTTTTTCTGGTTGACGAAGCTCAGCTTCTCCGTGAGGGCGCACCGTACCACAGCTATGTACATTAGGGTCAATCAAGGGAGCCAACGCTGGTACTGATTCCAAGGCTGCGTCGGTATTGTAGCGTATTTCTCGCAAAAAAGAGAAGTCAGGGCGTGCTCCTGTATTACAAATAATTTGATCAATGTTTTCCAGGGCTTTTAAAGCATCTTGTTGTTGCCCAACGACTTGTAAGCGTCCATTTGCCTGGGTATGTATTTCGGTAATTTGAAATGGCGTATATACTTTTACCTTGCCCGTTCGTACCAGTTTTTCTATACGCTTGCCCAAAGCCCCACGAGCAGCTAAGCTATCTTTTTCTTTGCCTCCAAACACGGTTTCCAGGTTTTCTTTACGCAATACCCAGTGAATTTCGGTTTCAGGATAATCGCTTACCAGCTTACGCAAATCCAAGATGGAATTGATGGCTGAATGCCCCCCTCCTACTACCAGTGTGTTTTTATTGGCAAAACGTGCCTTGTTTTTGCCTAACACCTCGGGAATGCCATAAAAAATATGATCAGCGTGGGCTTGCTCGCCCAAAGCAAAGTTACCTCCTGTACCCAATGGATTGGGATTTTGCCAGGTACCCGAAGCATCAATTACTGCTTTGGCTTCATAAGTCAATTGTTCCTCTCCTTGCTCTACCTGAATCACGAAAGGCTGCGCTTCTCGCCCCTTGGTTTTTACTTTGTCCAATCCCTTACGATTGATTTGTACCACTTTGGCATTGAGCACAATGTAGGGCTTCAATTGAGGCAGGTTACTCAAAGGCTCTAAATAATCTTCTACCAAGGATGCTCCCGTAGGCAGCCCATCCTCATCAGGAGTTTGCCATCCTTGCTGTTGCAATAGTTTGACGGCTACTTTATCCAGGTTGTATTTCCAGGGAGAAAACACCCGCACGTGGGCCCAAGACAACAAATTGTGTCCTATACGTGACCCTGATTCAAACAATACAAAAGGTTGGTTTTGATTGACTAAATGGGCGGCAGCAGCCAACCCTACTGGGCCTCCTCCAATAATGGCAATGGGTAATTGGTTATGATTCATCATTTATATGTATGCTATCTTTTTCAAAAATTTTCTGTAAGACGAAGAGACCTCAAAAAAGACGCACTTTACTGAAAAAAAATAAATAAATTCTCTGGTATAAGAATGGTAACTGGGTGGTTTTGTGTTTCGTAAATATAAGTGTATTCAAACTTCAAAAACATGAAAAATAAAATCAATTCAATAAGTGATGATATCAAGCAATTATTACTGACGGGTCAAGAAACCAACATCCAGTTGGCTTTTCAATTAAGTATTGGTTTAAAAGGAAATTACAGCGAGGAGGTAGCTCAAATGCTTCGCAAACACTTGCTTTTGTGTTTTGCGACGGGGGTAGAAAAAGATTATTTCTTTGAAACTGATACATTAGATTTGAGTGGTATAGACTTAGCCAGCATTCCGATCGATTTTGGCCAGTTTACCCAACTCAAAAAACTCAATCTGGCCTACACCCAAGTTTCCAAAGTTCCATCGGGTATTTTTGATTTGGCTCAACTTGAGGTATTGAATTTAGAAGGAAATAGCCAACTCAAGAAAATACCTCAAGGCTTTGCCGACCTGGAAAATTTACAAGAATTGTCTTTGGCCGGATTAGACTTAACCCAAGATGAGGTCAATGCTATTCGTCATTGGTTGCCCTTGGTCAAAGTGACTTTTTAAGGGGCTGTCTCATAATATACTCTAAGCCAAATAATGTTTTAATACTAGCTCCATACCTGACAGGTAGGATGTTCAGAATTGATGAATTTCTTCCCCAGGTTTTTAGAACTCGCCTACAACGAATGATGGTATCTAAAGCGGGTGTGTTTGCGAAAAGCAGTGTTGAAAACTTGGAAAAAATACCACATTCGTTACGCTGCTTTGTGGCAATCTAAGGGTGAGCAATGGCGTTTCCAGTAGTAAGAATGACACGCGAAGCCTGGAAATGCCACCCCAAAAGATTGCCACAGGTTTTTGGATTCAAATAGTAGCATTTAGCCAGGAAATCACCAAAAACCTTCGCAAACACCTACCCTCTTGAGTACTGATGAATCCAAAGAAAAATAGTATATTTAAATACAAGTTCCACTGAAATTCAATGAATCCTCAAACTAAAAGGAGCTTTTTTTAAAACCGCAGAATGAAGTTCAAGTTGCAAATGCCGATGTATCGGTGCTCTGCGAAGCTAATTCTACACACCCTACCTATCGGGTATAAATCCCGATAAACCGATTTTTTATTAAAGAAAATTTAGGAGTATTTGAATGATGCCTCTCTACTTGTCTTGCTCCGACACCACAATCAAGGTTTTACTATTCGGGTTTTTGTTCATCGTCTTGCGGTTCTTCAATGATAGCGGAGTTGCTTGGTTTTTGGGCACACTAATGGTAGAAATGGGCTGTTCGTCCTTCAAATGCTTCATTCGAGAAGTTTTCAGCACTCGATTTACCTCATTCATTTTACGGCTTTGGCTGCCGTTTTCGGCTTGTCCTTCGCTGCCATTCACCTGTAAGTTGTACTCTTTCAAAATCTTTCGCAAGTTGGCCAGCAATGCCTCACCTTTGGGGGTCAACTTTTGGTCGTTTTCAAACAATACCGAATCTACAATCTCTATGTATACCTTGCCTTTGTCTACTTCTATATCCAGGTATTTGCGATCTTGCGGGGGTATTTTGGCCACAATTCTACTACGCAAATCTAATGGATTGTCTTCGTTGGTATTGGGTTTGGTATATTGCTTCTCAAGCGCGTCTTCTTGAGAAGACACTTGATTTTGAAGCTTAAAAATTTGCTGGCGATACTTTCTCAGCAACTTACTTGAAGTAGAAAGTTTTTGTTGATTCTCGACCAGTAGCTGTTTCTTTACGGTGGCTTCCTGGGCGCTATTTTTTAGCAATGTAATGTGTTCTTTTTCCAGGCTCGTATAGTCCTTCATCAATTTATTGATCATCGCCACACTTTTTTCATTGGTCAAGTTGAGCGTAGCATTTTTTTGCTCCAGCCTGGCTCTTTGAAACCGCAGCGTATCTATTTCCTTTTGCAAAATGGTATTGTTGGCTTCCAATACTCTGATTTGGGTGTTGGTAGAGTCTTCTAAGGATTGGTATTTGGTTTCCAGGGCTTTGTATTTTTTAGAGGATACACAAGCACCCAAAAGGGTGAGGGCTAATAAAGACCAATATAGTTGAGTTTTCATGAGTGGAGTCCGTTAGAGTATGGATACTATAGACATTCCCCTTAAAGCGCCCATATCAAGTGGGGTAATTTTAAGTGGAGGTGTCAGGAGTATGTTTAAAACGCCTGTTGATTTTAAATATTTTGAGCAAATTTAGGGAAAAGATAGGAAAAATGGATGGATTGTAGGTTCAGCTCTTCAGATACTCCCTTACAAAAACAAAAACCCCAGGCTCCCCCGGGGTTGTATGCACTCATTAATTCTCCCTCATAAGTATGACTAAGTCGTTTTCTTAGTGCCAGTCTTTCAATGTATTATTCAGCTCTTGCTGGGTGGTTTGGGTTTTGTCTTTAGCATACCATCTATGTAAGCGGGTCGAAAAGTCCAAATAACTCTCCCCAGTGGTTTCCTTGGTTTCTTTGTACTCCATCACCATATCGTGGGCAGGAGCAGGTCGAGGTCCCCAGGTACCAATTTCTTCCAATGTTTCGCTATCCAAGGCAATGAGTTTTGGGATAGAACGGGCCCCATCGGTCAAATAGGCGTCCATTACTTCTGGATTCTCATCTCTTAGGATGAGTTTCAAATCTATTTTGTCAGACGAATCTGCTATTTTTTCTAATACCGGTACAATTTGAGCCGCATCGCCACACCAGCCTTCGGTAATCACTACCCAGGTTTGTGGTCGTTCAATACGGGCTACACTTTCCAGCGTTTCCTCGGTTAACTTCACCGTTTTGTCGAGGCGCTTCATACGTTGTACGTTCATTTTAGTATAATGAAGCATCGCCTCGCTGTGGTTGTCTCCCGTAGTTTTTTCTTGGCTCAATAGCTGATCAATCATTTCGCGATACTCAGCATACTTTTGTCCTTTCTCTACATGGTTTGCAGTTATGACTTGTTGTTTCACGTTTTCGATATTCAAGGTGTTTGAGTTCATTTTTCTACGAGTTTATAAAAGTATATTCAAATTTTGAATCGCAAGCTGTTTTTTTCCAATGATTATCCCTATGATAATTATCAGCTATGCGTATGATTCCATATGTAACTTTAATTGTTACAATAATATAACTCACTCACTCGCCAAAAGGTTCAAAGTTTTTAAAAAAGTTTATAGTTAGGAGTTTTCAGTCAGTAGGTTTGTAACTAAAGCTAACTAGTAACGGTTTTGAACGATCAAAAAAAGCCTGCCGCAATAAGCAACAGGCTCTATATTTATATCCTCAGTCGACGGTCGTCTGTGGACTAATTTCTAATACGCTCTCGCAAAAAGTACTCGCTGCGTAGACGCTTCTCCCGAATAGATACACTTTCCGGCTTCAGCCTCAGCATCTAATGGTATACAACGGATGGTTGCTTTGGTTTCTTCCTTGATCTTCTCTTCGGTTTCGGTAGTACCATCCCAGTGCGCTAATACAAAACCACCTTTTTCGTCCAATACTTGCTTGAACTCCTCATAGGTGTCTACTTTGGTAGTTTTTTCCTGACGGAAACTCAACGCTTTTTGGTAGATACTGTTTTGCATATCTTCCAAAGTAGCTTGTACCTCAGCTACCACATCGGTTAGTGGCACCACTTTCTTGGCGGCTTTACGATCTTCTACATCACGACGCGCCATTTCAACGGTTCCATTCTCTAAGTCACGGGCTCCTAATGCCAAACGAACTGGAACTCCTTTAAGCTCCCAATCGGCAAATTTAAACCCAGGCTTGTAAGTGTCCCGGTTGTCATATTTCACGCTCACGCCTACTGCTTCCAGCGCCGCTTTGATTTTGTTGGCCTCGGCAGTCACCGCAGCAAATTGCTCATCTCCTTTATAAATAGGCACAATCACTACCTGGATAGGCGCTAATTTCGGAGGCAATACCAATCCGTTGTCGTCAGAGTGAGCCATAATCAAAGCTCCCATCAAACGCGTGCTTACTCCCCAGGAAGTTCCCCATACCAACTCTTCTTTGTTTTCTTTGCTCAAATACTTTACATCAAATGCCTTGGCAAAGTTTTGTCCTAAGAAGTGAGAGGTTCCTGCCTGTAAAGCCTTCCCGTCTTGCATCAATGCCTCGATACAATAAGTATCTACCGCTCCGGCAAAACGTTCACTTTCTGACTTGGTTCCTTTGATTACTGGCACTGCCATGTAATTTTCGGCAAAGTCGGCGTATACATTCATCATTTGTACCGTTTCGGCTACGGCTTCTTCTTCAGTAGCGTGGGCGGTGTGCCCTTCTTGCCATAAAAACTCCGCAGTACGCAAAAATATACGAGTACGCATTTCCCAGCGCACTACGTTGGCCCATTGGTTCAACAAAATAGGCAAATCGCGGTACGATTGAATCCATTTTTTGTAGGTACTCCAGATCACGGTTTCCGAAGTAGGACGCACAATGAGTTCTTCTTCTAGTTTGGCATTTGGATCTACCACTACTCCTCCCCCATTAGGATCGTCTACCAGACGATAATGAGTTACAACGGCACATTCCTTGGCAAAGCCTTGTACGTGACTGGCTTCTTTACTCAGGTAAGATTTCGGTATAAACAAGGGGAAGTAAGCATTGCTATGTCCGGTAGCTTTGAACATTCGATCAATTTCGGCTTGCATTTTTTCCCAGATGGCAAAACCGTAGGGTTTAATAACCATACAAACGAAGCGAAGATTACTCAGCCTGGTATAACGAGCTGGTAAAGAAAGCAGATTTGGCCGAAAACTCAGACGTGCGAGGGTGTATGGTTATTAAACCCTAC
>DMXI01000553.1 GCA_003483885.1 Microscillaceae bacterium | reverse complement strand
AAAAAGGCTGCAAAAAGAATAGATTATATTTCTCTGAACAGCCCTAATGGATGAATTATTAATTATTCTGCGATGCATCGCAAAACTATGGACTATTGACTGAATGCTATGGACTAAAAACCAGCCAATGGCCAAAAGCTAAAGACCAACAACTACCAACTCCTAACTATGAACTCCCAACTCCTTATGAAAGAAATCTTAAAAACATATAACCAACAAAAAGCCGATCGGGGCCTGCTAATGGAAGAGTTCAGAGAATTACTCATGCTGTTTCCGATCATAGAAGTGCTACGTGCTGATGGCCAAATGGATATGTTTGAAAAACATTACTTTCACGATCTTGTCAAAAAGCACCACGAAGAAAACCCCCATTTCAATTATTATATCCTTAAGGAAGAAATTGCCTACGTTTTAGAGAACTTTGCCCAAGTAGAACCCATTTTATATGAGGCACTTAAGGAACTGAACCAGAACGAGAACCTCAGCAACTACCTGCTAGACAGCATGCTCACCGCCGCTCGAGTGAGTTCCGATGATCTCAAAACCAACCTAATTTACAGTGAAGTACCAGGTTGGCTCAAACTGCCACGTACGATATTGGCTATGTTTCTGACCCCCGATCAGGAGAAAACCAGCATCTCTGAAGAAGAAAAAAATCAAATTCTCACCGTTTTAGAAAAGGTAGATGGTGTATCAGAGCGAAATCTCAAAGTACTGAATGAACTGTCCTAATTGCTGATTACCCATTTCTACCAGGTTTTGCATTTCTTCTACGTTTCTTTCCCGTTAATCTATTTCTTTTCTCATTACTTATAAATGTAATTATCATTGGTCTATCATATAAACCCATATAGACCATGAAAATTTTATTTGTATTGATTGCCTTCATTGGGTTAGCCAATGTCACCTTTGCCCAAACTTCTACTACAGTTCAGGGTAAAGTGCTGGATGACAAAGGCAAACCAGTTCCTTTTACCAATGTGTATTTAAAAGAAATATTTGATGGAGGAGTAACCGATGACGAAGGGCGTTTTAGTTTCGTAACCCAAGCCACTGGCAAGGCCATTCTTACGACTAGTTTTGTAGGATACAAAGCCTTTGAACAAGAAATAATGCTCAATGGTCAGCCCTTGACCATCAACCCAGTATTGAAACCAAGCTCTGAAATACTCAATCCAGTAAGCATTACAGCAGGGGCATTTGAAGCCAGTGACGAGAAGAAAGCTGTAATCTTGAAACCACTAGACATCGTGACCACCGCGGGCGCAGATGGTGACATTTACGGCGCTTTGAGAACATTGCCAGGGGTCTCGCCTGCCAATGACGAAACAGGCATTTTTGTAAGAGGAGGAGAGGCGTATGAGACCAAAACGATCATTGATGGTACCATTGTATTGCAACCTTTTTTTAGCAGTGTGCCCGATGTGCCTGCACGTGGGCGATTCAATCCATTTCAATTCAAAGGAACTACCTTTAGCACTGGAGGATATTCGGCAGAGTATGGTCAGGCACTTTCTTCGGTACTATTGCTCAATTCTCAGGATCTACCTAGTAGAAGTAATTACAGTGCTTCTATTACTGCAGCAGGGATTGGTGCCACCCGAACCCAATTGTTGAACGAAAACACGGCAATTTTAGGAAGTGTCGGCTACAGCAATCTAAACCCATTGTTTGCGGTGAACCGCCAAAACCAAGATTGGCAAGAGGCTCCCATAGGCTATGGGGGTACCATTGGTTTCCGTCATAAAGACGCGCAAGGAGGAATGTATAAAACTCAGGTACAATACCAGTATGGAGACATGGCGGTACGCTTTCCCAATCTAGACCCAGGAACCCCTCAGACCAACTTTCGCAATAAAAACGAAAATATCTACCTGAACTCATCTTATCGAGGTGGTTTGGGCAAAAAATGGTTTATGTATGCAGGGGTGTCATACAGCCGAGACGGAGAGTTTATAAATATTGATGGCTTTGAAGTAGACAACACCGAAACTTTGATGCAGGCCAAAGTAACCCTGAGTCGAGACATTACCTCTGATATTAGTATCAAGTTTGGAGGAGAATTGCATCAGTTTAATGGAGATGTGTTACGCAGGTTTGTGGGTGGAAGCTTTGATGGCACCTTACTAGACAATTACGGCGCAGCCTACGTAGAAACCGATTTCTTTATTACCAAAAGGTTTGCAGGAAGAGTGGGACTACGCTTAGACCGTTCTCAATTATTAGATGACACCCGCCTTTCGCCTCGTGCCTCGTTGGCTTATAAAACTGGGCAAAACAGCCAGGTTTCAGTAGCATATGGGCAGTTTTATCAAACGCCCGAACCAGAGTTTTTGTACCAAGCCGATCCTTTAGATTTTGAACAGGCCACGCATTATATTTTAAATTACCAATGGATGATTGCCAACCAGCGTACTTTTCGGGTAGAGACCTATTACAAGCGCTATGAAAGCCTGATTAAAAATCAAACAGCCTTTACTTATAACAACGACGGAACAGGTTTTTCGCAAGGAGTAGATGTCTTTTGGCGAGATCAAAAAACAGTGAAAAACCTGGACTACTGGTTGTCTTATTCATACATCAAAGCACGAAGAAATTACCGAAACTACCCCCAAGAGGCTACCCCAGATTTTGCCCCTGAGCATACCTTGAGTGCGGTTATCAAGTACCAAATCAAATCCATTAATACCCGTTTGGGAATGACGTATGCCTTTGCCGCGGGACGTACCTACTTCAACCCTAACAATGACAACTTTCTGAGTGATAGAACACCTCATTATCATAACTTTAATGTAAACCTGAGCCACAATACCTCCATTGCGGGAAACTTCACCGTTATTTTTGCCTCTGTAAACAATCCCTTTGGTATCGACCAAATCCTGGATTACCGTTACTCATCTAATGGGCAAACCCGTATTGCGATCAAACCCAGTGCATTACGGTCGTTTTTTATTGGCATGTTTATTTCATTTCGCTAAAACTAAATCTCATCTGAAACCATCCTTAAAATAGTACAGATCTGTTTAACAAATCATATAGCCCATGTTCAAAAATTATCTTATAGTAGCCTTTCGTAACTTAGTCAAGTACAAAGGTTATACCTTGCTCAATATCAGTGGTTTAGCCATTGGTATCAGTTGTGTGTTATTAATTTATGCGTACGTTCAAGACGAGCTTGCTTTTGATCGTCATTATCCAGATAATGAGCGTATTTACCGAATCACTTCTTTGAATAACGAAACGGGTGAAACCAAAACCCTGGCTTCTACTCCTATTAGGTTGGCCGACAAAATCAAAAACGATTTGCCGACTGGTACTGAGATCACCCGATTTTTTCGTTATAGCGAGATTACCAAACCCATTATGCGGGTAGTAGGTAGCGATCAACGCCATTCTGAAAATGGTCTGTTTATGTGTGATGCCAATGCTTTTAAAGTATTTGCATTTAAACTAAAACAAGGGAATCCAACCACGGCTCTACAGCAGCCATTTAGCATAGTGCTTTCCGAAAAAGCGGTGTACAAATACTTTGGGAATGCCAATCCTATGGGGAAGACCATTGAACTGGATGGCGAACAAAAATTTACAGTGACAGGAGTGTTGGAAAAAATGCCTTCCAACACGCACATGAAGTTTACTATGTTGGCCTCTATCAATAGTATAAAAAAGATAATTCCTTGGGCATATCGATACATGGTTTGGGACTATCCTCAGGTATACACGTACTTTAAGGCTCCTGTGGGGTATGACCCTACTTCGTTTGTCAAGACCTTTAATGATGCCTACATTGCCAAAAACATCAGGAAAAAATATGAAGGTAACCGAAGGTTAGCGATCCAGCCATTTCAGGATATTCATTTATATTCCAACCTAGAAAGCGAATGGACGCCCAACGGCAACATTATATACATTTACATATTATCGGTAGCAGGCGTTCTGATTCTGCTCATCTCTTGTTTCAATTTCATTAATATGACCACCGCCCGTGCGGTCAATCGGGCTAAAGAAGTAGGGGTTAGAAAAGTAATTGGAGCACTCAGAAAACAGTTGATTGCCCAATTTTTTGTAGAAGCATTGGTGTTGGTGTTGTTAAGCTTAGTCTTAGCAATTGTATTATTTGAGCTTTTATTGCCCACTTTTAACCAAATTACCCAAAAAGACCTGGGGCTGTTGGCTTTACTACAATGGAAAAACTTATTGCCATTTGGAGGTGTGTTGATGCTTATGGTATTTTTTTCAGGTGGTTATCCAGCCCTGTATTTGTCGTCTTTCAATCCGATCAAAGTTTTAAAAGGAGTTACCTCCAAGGGTAGACGTACTGCTGTTTTGGTGCGTAAAGGACTTGTTGTATTTCAGTTTGCCATTTCTTGTGTACTTATTATTGGTGCCTGGATTGTGTACAACCAAATTCAGTTTATGCAAAGCAAAAAGCTGGGCTTTAACAAAGACCAGTTGATTACTATGCGCTACGATTTTTCAAAAAAATACAACTATGAAGTACTCAGGCAAAAATGGTTGCAAAACTCATCGGTGTTAGGGGCTACCAAATCCTCCACGGTTCCGCCTATTATGGATGGGTTATTTAATTTGCCCATTGTGAGTAAGGGAAGAGCGCAAAAAGATAGCCTGGAAATGGCGACAATGATTATTGATGAAGACTTTGTAAACACGCTTAAGCTGGACATAGTCAAAGGGCGAGACTTCTCTAAAAAATATCGTACCGATGCTGCCAGTGCCGTATTGTTAAACGAAAGTGCGGTAAAAAGACTAGGGTTGAAAAAACCTATAGGGCAAAAGCTGGAACTATTTCATTTTGCGCCCAGAACCAATGGTAGAAAGCCAGGAGTTGTAGTGGGCGTAGTCAAAGATTTTCACTTTAGGTCACTCCATCATCAGATAGAACCTACCGTATTTTATATGTTGCCCGATACTATGGGCTACAAAGAATACCTCACCCTAAAAATCAAGTCCAAAGATATTACCCAAACCCTGGCAACATTGGGTAAAGACTGGAATGAGTTTAACCCCAATCGCCCGTTTGAATACCAGTTTATAGATCAGAAATTTGCCCAATTATATGGCGCAGAAGCCCGCTTTAGTCAGGTTTTTTACTATTTTACTATACTAGCTACTTTCATTGCGTTGCTCGGGTTATTTGGCTTGGCAATGTTTAGTATTGCTCAACGTGCTAAAGAAATCGGTATTAGAAAAATTCTGGGAGCATCAGTCTTCAACCTGATTCGCCTACTATTGACCGACTTTAGCAAACTTATAGGCTTAGCCTTTTTGATGGGGATTCCAATAGCTTATCTGCTTATGCGCTCTTGGCTACAAGACTATCATTATCGCATTAGCATTGGGGTAGATACCTTTCTATTTGCTGGGATATTTATTTTTGCGGTAGCCTGGATTACAGTCCTATACCATGCGCTTAAAGCAGCACGAGTAAATCCCGTTCGTTTTCTAAGAGATGAATAATGGGTATAAGCACTTGTATAGATAAGCAGGTGATTTATAAGAAATTAATTTTATCGAGAGGGGAGAAGGCTTCGCCAATCCCTTCTTTTAACAAAGTTTTATGATGAAGAAATATAGTGCTAAAAGGATAAGTTTGCATGTGATCTTTTGGATGACAAATCTGGTGTTGTGGAGTAGCCGGGATTACTTTTTTTACCCTAACTTTTCCTCTCATTTGATTGCCAACGGATTAATTACGCTATATTCTTTGGCATTGATTTACTTCAACATGTATTACCTGATTCCTCGCTATTTGCTAGCCAAAAAGTATTGGCAATATATGGGTGTCATTATTTTCCTCACGGTGTTGATTGTTTCAGTGATTCATTATCCGATCATGGCTTATCTATTCAAAAATCCCTTTTATGCAACACGTCAAGGATACTTTGTTTTATTATCTGATACTACCTTTATGTTGGTGATTTCTACCGCACTTAAATTTTTAAAGCTCTTGTACGAGCGGGAAAAGTATACCAAACAACTAGAGACTCAGACGCTGGAATTAACCCAAAAAAACCTAGAGACTGAATTGAGCTTACTAAAAAATCAAATCAATCCTCATTTCTTGTTCAATACTTTGAATAGCATTTATTTTTTGATTAAAAAAAATCCAGCCCAATCCCAGGAAGTAGTATTGCAGTTTTCGAATATGCTCAGCCACCAATTGTACGATGCTACCAAATACGAAATCCCTATTGGCAAAGAGGTAGAGTACATTCAAAATTATATTGACATAGAGAAAATACGTCAGGGAGACTTAGTAACCGTGGATATGCAAGTAAAGGGAGATTTAACCCAGTTGATTGCCCCTATGCTCTTGCTTCCTTTTGTGGAAAACGCCTTTAAGCATGGTAAAAGTAAAACAGATGGATATTGGATAAAAATATTGATTGAGATCACAGAACAACATATAATGGTACGGGTAGAAAATAGTTTTGATCCCACGGCAAAACCATTAAACCTCGAGAGGGACGGATTGAAAGCCTTCAACTTTGATGATTACAAGAAGGGAATTGGCTTGGCAAATGTGCGTCGCCGCCTTGAGCTAATGTACAAGCAAAGTTATCAATTAGATGTACACCAAATGCAGCAAATATTTAAAGTAAATCTTACCATAGATCTAAATAAAAACGAACAATCATCAACCCCTCAATATTATGAAAATCAAGAGCTTAGTAGTAGACGATGAACCTCTGGCAAGAGAAGGTATTGCGGAGTATGTAAGCGAGACACCTTTTATGGAGTTGGTAGGAACTTGCAAAAACGCCCTGGAGGCGAGCGAGATTCTTAAAGAACAACCGGTAGATTTGCTTTTACTTGATATACACATGCCAAGAATCTCGGGTATTGAATTCTTAAGATCACTGTCTAATCCGCCAATGATCATTTTTACTACGGCGTTTAGAGAATATGCCCTAGAGGGGTTTGAGTTAGATGTGCTGGATTATTTGGTGAAGCCTATCTCTTTTCAACGTTTTCTCAAAGCTGCCAACAAAGCTAGTGAGCAATTTGAACTGAAACAAAACCAACAAAATGAGGATGTAACCCTTAAGGATGATAGTTTTTTTATCAAATCAGATGGGAAATATATTCGTATTCACTTTGATGAAGTACTGTTTATTGAGGGGTTCAAAGACTACGTATTTATCCATACCCAAACGACTCGCCACCTAACCCTGATCTCGCTAAAAAATGTGGAAAAATTATTGCCAGAGCAACGTTTTATGCGGGTGCATCGCTCTTTTATTGTAGCGCTGCCTTTTGTAGAGCAAATGGATGGCAATCAGTTGAAAATAAGAGAACACGTGATACCAGTAAGTAAAAACCTGCGAGAAGAAGTATACCAAAAACTGGTGGGAAATAAACTCTGGAAAAGGTAATCAAGCTGATCAACTATCTCGATTTATACAGGTCAATTATCTACTATCAACAGCAGTTAATCTACTTGTTTTGTAGAAGTATTTGGGAAGCAGTATTCTTGGGTAAAATCATTAAAAC